>JBFYYH010000084.1:0-2732 GCA_041310125.1 Syntrophaceae bacterium
CGACGCTCTTCCGATCTAGCCCCTCCAGGCTCTCGATCAACAGACGGATTTCGCGGAGGATCCCCTCGTCGTCCAGGGGCTGGAACTCCCCGTTCCGGATCTTCCGGTCCAGTTCCGTTCCCGGGACCGCCTGAAGCGTCCTCAGCCGGATGTGATCCGGATTGATCCGGTTGAGCGCATCCGCAGTCGCCAGGGCGTGTTCGCGCGACCAGGCTCTTCCCCCGAGTCCCGGCATGACATACTCGCAGAGGGAGATGCCGGCTTCCCGGATCTTTCTTCCCCCTTCGATCTGCTCCGCGGCGGTCACTCCCTTGCGGATGAACTGCAGCAGCGGATCGTAACCGCTCTCCATTCCCACATGGATGCGCGAAAGACCGGCCTCCCGCAAACGCTTCAGCTCCTCCACCGTCTTCCTCGACGCGGTCTTCGCACGGGCATAGGTCGTGATCCGGCTGACCGCGGGAAAAGTTTTCCGGATGAAGGCGACCACCTCCGCAAGATCCTCCGTCTTCAGGATCAGGGAGTCCGCATCCTGCAGAAAGACCGATTCCCCTCCGCCATCCAGCCAGGCGGCAACCGAGTGGAAACCGCCGTTTCCTTCCCCCGAAAAGATCCGGCGGAGGGTTCTCTCTCCGATTCGCCCCCCCTCGCCGCAGCGCCAGGAAAGGGACCGGATCTCTTCCGCGATTTCGGCCATCCGGAGGATATCCCCCTGGATCTCCTCCACCGGCCGGAGCGAAAATTTCTCTTTCCGGTAGGTATGGCAGAAGGCGCACCGGTTCCAGGGGCAGTTCCGCGTCACCCGGACCAGGAGGCTCCTCGCTTCGCTCGGAGGCCGGATCGGGCCCTGTTCAAATCCATCGAATGCCATGTTCCGCCTTCAGGCTGTTCCTCTCACCGTGCCGTACCCGCCGATCCGCTCCCCGCCGCCCCTCCGCGAAATCCGTCTGTTGATCGAGAACCTGGAGGGGATCGGATCCCGGAAGTGCAAAACAGGGCCGGCGTGCAGAGGGGTCGCGATTTCCAATGATCTCGTTCCCCGGGGCCGCCCGATCCTTCAGGGGAGGAAGAAGAGTGGATTCCGCGCTTTGTTCCTGTGCCGGATCTCGAACTGGAGAGAGGAATCTCCCCCGCCGTCCCCCTTGCCGAGGAAGGCGATGCGATCCCCCTGCGTGACCCGGGTCTCCTCCCGGACGGTCCTGACCCCAAGCTGGGTGTAGACGGTTGCATACTGGTCGTTGTGTTTGATGATGATCGTCTCTCCGTAATCCTTGAGGGGCTGGGAGAAGATCACCAATCCGCCGGCCGCGGCCACGACGGCCGTTCCCTCTGCCGCCGCGATCCGGATTCCGTTGAAATACATCCGGTTCGGCTGGATGCCGAACGGGGAGATCACCTTCCCCTTCACGGGCCAGATGAAACGCTTTCTGTCGAAATGGATCTCCTCCTTTTTCCCCTCGGCCGGCCTCGCCGGCGGACTTTCGATTTTCACGCCTTCCGGCCTTTCGGGAATCGCCGGGGGAGGGGTCGCGCGCTCCTCCACGCGGGGCGCGGCGGGGCGCTCTGCCATGTGGGGAGGAACGGGGCGTTCTGCCGGGCGGGGAGGCGCGGGGCGCTCCTTGGGGGTGGAAACGACCGGGGCCTCTTCCCGTTTTTGAACCGCCTCCGCCGCCGGCTTTTTTGCGGGGATCTCCGCCGGCGGCGCCTTCGCCTCCACGATGGGCTTTGCCCTCTCCGGGGGAGGCTCGACCGGCGCTGTGATCATCGGCCTTTGCGAGCGGGCTGCCGTCATGACATCGTCGAGAACCTGATTCGCGTCCGGGACGAAAATCACGCTGTCCGCCTCGATCTGATCGGGATTGGAGATGTTGTTGATCTCCGCGAGATCCTGCAGGTTGACGCGATATGCCCTGGCAATGGCCGAGAGGGTCTCCCCTCCTTTCACCCGGTGGTAGATCCCCCGGGGCCGTTCGCTTCGCAAGGGATAACCCACGCAGGAGAGGATCGTCAGACCGATCAGAATGAATCCGATGAGGTTCCGGATCTGCAGAAGGGGCGAAATGCCGGGGTTTGGGGACATCTCCTTCCTCAATTTTCCCACCCGTGTTCCCCGATCAGGTCCACGAAGCGGCAGCCTCCCAGGTCTTCCCGCTTCTGATCATCCGGATCGGCCGAGAGACGCGTCACCCTCGTCAGAATCTGGGAGTGCCGCCCCCCAACGGGAACCACCAGCCGCCCTCCGACGGCGAGCTGTTCGACGAGGATCCGGGGGATTCGCGGCGCCCCGGCCGTCACCATGATCGCATCGAACGGGGCTTCCTCCCGCCACCCGTATGTTCCGTCTCCCACGCGGATCGCCACATTGTAGTCATTCAGCAGGTCGAGGACCTTCCTCGCCCGGGCCGCAAGCACGGCGATCCGCTCGACGGAGAAGACCCTTTCGGCGAGCTCCGCGAGGATGGCGGTCTGGTATCCCGAACCGGTCCCGATCTCCAGCACCTTCTCCTTCCCGGTCAACTCCATGGCTTCGGACATCAACGCCACGATATAGGGCTGGGAAATGGTCTGCTGACGGTCGATGGGCAGGGGGGTGTCGGCGTAGGCCTGGCCGATCAACCCCTCATCGACAAACCAGTGGCGGGGGATCTTTTCCATCGCCTGGAGGACCCTGGGATCCGCAATTCCCCTCGCGCGGATCTGGGCATCGACCATCTTGATTCTCTGTTTCAGAA
>JBFYYH010000085.1:0-3024 GCA_041310125.1 Syntrophaceae bacterium
CTCACGGAGGACGGCGTCGGGATAGCATCGCCTATTTTTCTCCAAGCCCCCCCAGCCCCGCCTCCCATGCCGCGAGCATCCCTTCCGCCGTCTCTCGGAACTCGGGATGGTCTTTCGCGTACCTCCGGATATCCGCCCTGGTATCCCCGACTGCTCCGGTGACGGCTTCCAGGATCTCCCGGATCCGGCCCTGGGAGAGTCCGCAATATTCGGCACCGAATTTCCGCAGCGCCGCGGCGGACCACCACTTCTTCGATCCGCCGAGGGATAGGGCCGGAATGTCCCGCGGGATGTAGGCGGCCGTCGTCACGACGTCGTAGATCGGGGCCAGGCGGATGTCGTCCCCCGTGGGATCGCCGTAGAGGACGCCGTAGTTCTTCAGGTGCGCGTCCCCGTTTCTCACCGCCACGGACAGAACGAGGGACTGGAAGAAGATTCCTTTCGCGTCAGCCCGGTGGCGGGCGGAGACATACCGGTCGATCGACCGCGCGACCCTCTCGCAGGTGCCGTCGTATTTCCGGTCCGCTCCAATCCCCTGCAGGACGCACATGTCCTCGAAGCCCAGGTCCTTTCCCTCCGGGTCGGTGTCGAAGCGCTTCATGACGAAGAGGCGCCCGTCGTCCGAGAGGCGGAACTCAGGAGTGGGCAGTCCGGAGCGGGCCGCCGCGGTCATGCAGCAGTACTCGTTCGCCGCCAGTTGCGGATAATCGGCCCCCCAGGACTTCACGACATAGGCGGCGGAGCGGAAGGTCGCCCGATCGCGGGCCTCCAGCAGCACCTTCGGCTGCGCGCCGGAGACCCCGGAGCGGAGCAGATAGCGCCTCATGAGATCCCGGAACAGCTCCTCCGTGTCGGGGTAGCGGAGGATCTCCTCCAGGGATTCGGGAGATGCAGGCGACGGCAATTCCGCGTCGGTCGCCGTGAAGCGGTTGCGGCCGATCTGGTAGCCGCCGAGGATTTTCAGGAGGGAGAGGTCGTCCGTCCGGGCGATCTTCGCGATCGCTTGGCGAACGGCGATGAGCATCGCCCCCTCGGGGAGGTTCATCTGGAAGATCGGATGCAGAACCCGGTCGGTCCAGCTCTGCAGGCGCACGGGCATGGTGAGGGAGACGGCCAGGGACGCGTCCGTCCCTCTGCGGTATCCAAAGACGAAGGGATCGGGGCCTTCGAGATCGCCGACCGCTCCGGCGTCGATCCAGACCTTGAGGCTCTCCATGATTCAACCTGCCTGTTTCAAAGGGTGTCGCTGCAAAGGGCGGAACGGATACTCTATCCTTCCGCGTCCCATTCCCGCCGCAGTTCCTCCAGGGTCGGCGGGGCGCCCCGGGGTCGGGTCGCCATCTCCAGGTCGAGGCAATCCAGCACCCGGATCAGCTTGCGGATCCCGATTTCCCGGATCGAGCCGTTCTCGATCTGGCTGAGCGTCGCGCGTGCGATCCCGGCCGCCGCCGCAACCTCCCCCTGCGTCAGTTTGCGCCTTTTCCTCTCATCCCGGATCGTCCGACCGATCGTAAACAGCATGTCATCTCCACTGAATCTCTCCGGGTCATATTCCCCGAGGTTTGCTCCGATTTGAAGGAAACTGCAACGCCCCCAGATTGCTGGGGGAGATTTACTGTATGCTATACAATACATATTCGTTCATATTTTGTATTTGTTTGATATACAATACGCAAGCGGGTGTCAAGAGAAAAGATGGCTTGCCAACCCTCAAATCACGCTGGTGGAAGGTACAATGGAAAGCAGGATTGACAACTGCGGTCAGGAAACGTAGGATAAGCCACCCCAAAGGGCGTGGCTTGCCGATATTTTTCCGGTATCGACATTTTTCTTGACAAAAGCCGCTTTTGCACGCATTGTGAATTACAATTCATAATTTGAATGGTGATTACAATACGTGAATGCCAAGTCAATCGGGAGGGTCTTACCACCCGGAAATACTCCGGGGTTCCCGCCGGCAATCCCCCGGTCGTCTCTCCCGGTTCGGCCTGGATACATATTGACCAATCGGATACCCGAGGTGGATACTTATGATCCGTTTTTCCTCAAAGACGTGCCTCTTTCGCGCCATTCTTCGGGCTTGGAAAATGTATTCATTTGTGATTCCGATCCCATGCACGATCATGCCCTCCCGGCACGGGGGTTGCTTTTAGAGGGCAAAGGGCCGCGCAGGCAACGACAGAGAAACTTTTCCGAAGCGGCCGACAAAGGAGCCTGTTGATGATCCGGAAGGCATTGTTCATTGGTTTCGCCCTGTTTCTTTCGACCGCCCTTTCCGGGGCGGCCCAGGCGCTGACACTCGAAGAGGCTTTGGCGCAGGCCCGGGAAAACCTCCCCTCCTACCAGGCCGCGAAGAAGCGGGTCGAGGCCGCCGAGGCGCTCCACGGGGCGTCCCTCGGTCCCTACCTCCCCAGCCTCGACGCCTCCGCAGGAAAGGATCGCCGATTCACGCAGCGGGGTGACTACACGGCGACCGGCTACGGCGTCGACCTCTCCTACCGCCTCTTCGACGCGAAGCGCGGCGCCTCCCGCGACATCGCCGGATTCAACCTCGACACGGAGCGGGAGGAAATGCGGAAGGAGCTCCTGGAGCTCGACTACCGGGTGAAGGTCTCCTTTTTCACCACCCTCGCCGCGCGGGACGTCCTGGAGCAGCGCGGCGTCCAGTTCGAGGACGCCCGAAAGGATTACGAGGTCGCCGAGGGGAGGCGCAAGCTGGGCGCGGCCCGCCTCTCCGAGGCCCTGCAGGCCTCGGTCCGCCTCGAGCAGGCCCGCTTCAACGTCGTCCAGGCGGAGGGGAACCTCAAGAAGGCCCTCGCGGAGCTCTTCTCCCTTGTCGGGAAACCGGAGGAGACCGGCGGGGGCGTCGAGGGGCAGCTCGAAACGGGGGACGCGCCACCGGACCTGAAGGCACTCAACGAGGCCGTTCTCCGGAGGCCGGAGATCCTCCAGGCGGAGATCGCCCTGAAGAAGGCCGGCAGCAGCCGGTCGCTCGCCCTGGGCGATTTCTACCCCACCCTCTCG
>JBFYYH010000086.1:0-4391 GCA_041310125.1 Syntrophaceae bacterium
AGGGGGATACGATCAACACCCCCTCGCTCCTCTGCGTCGAAGATTACCTGGACGCCCTGAAGTGGGCGGACGGAGTCGGCCTCGAGGGGCTGATCGAGAAGAGCCGGGCGAACCTCCGGGTCGTCGAGGAGTGGGTCGGCCGAAACGACTGGATCGCTTTCCTGGCCGAATCGCCGGAGATCCGCTCGACCACTTCCGTCTGTCTGTCCGTGGTCAGCGAGAGGGTCCGGGCCATGCCCGGGGAGGAGCAGGCGAAATTCCTCAAGGAGATCGCCGGGGAAATGGGAAAGAGGGGGGTCGCCTATGACATGGGCTCCTACAAGGACGCCCCCCCGGGCTTCCGTTTCTGGTGCGGTCCCACGATCGAGGCGTCGGATATCCAGGCCGCCCTCACCGAACTGGAGAAGATATACCGAGGGAAAACGGCTTCACGATAAGCGCGGAGGAAACAAACGATGAAACGGATCCTGATCAGCGACAGCCTCTCCGAGGAGGGGATCGAGATTTTCCGGAATACGCCCGGGATTGAGGTGGACATCCGGACGAAGATGACCCCCGAGGAGCTCAAGGCGGTCATCGGGGATTATGACGCCCTGGTCATCCGCAGCAACACGAAGGTGACCCGGGACGTGATCGACTGCGCCGGGAAGCTTGCCGTCATCGGCCGCGCGGGGATCGGCCTGGACAACGTGGACATTCCGGCGGCCAGCAAGCGGGGAATCGTCGTCATGAACACCCCGGGCGGAAACACCGTCACCACCGGCGAGCACGCGATCGCGATGATGCTCTCCCTGGCGAGGCAGATCCCCCAGGCAACGGCCTCGATGAAGGCCGGCAAGTGGGAAAAAAGCCGCTTCATGGGGCACGAGTTCATGAACAAGACCCTCGGCATCATCGGAATCGGCCGGGTCGGCAGCATCGTCGCCGACCGCGCCCTCGGACTGAAGATGAAGGTGATCGCCCACGACCCGTTCATCTCCCCGGAAGCGTCGGAAAAGATGGGGATCATGCTCGGCTCCCTCGACGAGATCTACCGGACCGCCGACTTCATCACCGTCCACACCCCGATGACGAAGGAGACCCGGGGACTGGTCAACGCGGAAGCCTTCGCCAAGATGAAGCCGGGCGTCTGCATCATCAACTGCGCCCGGGGCGGGATCGTCAATGAGAAGGACCTCTACGACGCCCTCGTCTCCGGCCGGGTCGCCGGCGCCGCCCTGGATGTCTTCGAGGAGGAACCGACCCAGAACACGGCCCTCCTCTCCCTGGACAAGGTCATCTGCACGCCCCATCTGGGGGCCTCCACCGACGAGGCGCAGATCAACGTGGCGATCGCAATCGCCGAACAGATCGTCGCCTACCTGACGACCGGCGAGATCCGGGGCGCCGTAAACTTCCCGGCCGTCAGCGCCGAACTGCTCGCGGTGATTCAACCCTATCTGAACCTGGCGGAAAAGCTCGGCAAGTTCGAGGCCCAGCTCGTTTCCGGGGGGATCCGGGAGATCGTCATCGAGTACAATGGGGAGATCCTCAACTACAATGTCGCCCCGATCACCCTTTCGCTCCTCAAGGGGCTGCTCACCCCCATCCTCAACGAGAGCGTGAACTACATCAACGCGCCGATCGTCGCCCGGGAACGGGGCATCCGGGTGATCGAAGCCAAGAACAGCGAGATGAAAGACTACACGAGCATGATCACCCTGACCGTCGAGACCGCCGCGGGGACAACCTGCGCGGCGGGTGCCATTTTCGGGCGCCAGGATCCGCGAATCGTCCGGATCAACAAATTCACGGTCGAGGTCATCCCGGAGGGGCGCATGCTCCTGCTGTTCAACAACGACAAGCCCGGCGTCATCGGCAACATCGGAACGACACTCGGGCAGAGCGGCATCAACATCTCGCGTCTCCACCTCAGCCGCGAACAGGTGGACGGGCAGGCGATGGTCGTCCTGGGAACCGACAGCGTGGTCCCCCCGGAGGTCATGGCCCGGCTGCGGAATCTGCCGCATATGCTCTCGGTCAAGGATCTGGAGATGTGAATATTCAAGCGTCTTGACAAAAAGGATCGGGGGAGAGGACTTGTTCCGGAAGCCCGCAGGGATCAGGATGAGCCCCCTCCTTAGGAACACAGGAGAACTTGAACATGGCAAACGTGGTCATCGTCGGAACCCAGTGGGGCGACGAGGGGAAGGGAAAGGTCGTCGATCTCTACGCGCAGGACGCGGATGTGATCGCCCGTTTTCAGGGAGGCAACAATGCCGGCCACACCCTGGTGGTGGGGGGCCAACAGACCATCCTCCACCTGATCCCCTCGGGGATCCTCCACGCCGGAAAGATCTGCGTGATCGGCAACGGGGTCGTGGTGGATCCCGGGGTCCTGATCCAGGAGCTCGGCGGCCTCCGGGAACGGGGGCTCCTCCCCGACAGCACCCGCCTCTGCGTCAGCGAGAAGGCCCACGTCATCATGCCCTACCACCGGCGGATCGACATCGCACGGGAGTCGCATGGGGTGGGGAAAAAGATCGGCACCACGGGCCGGGGCATCGGTCCGGCCTACGAGGACAAGATCTCCCGGGTCGGGATCCGGGTGTGCGATCTGCTGGACGACGAAGTCTTCCGGGAAAAACTGAACCGGAACGTGGAAGAGAAGAATTTCTACCTCACAAAGCTCTTCGGCGAGGAGCCGCTGGACGAGAAGGCCATTTATGAGGAGTATCGAAGCTATGCAGACGTAATCCGCCCCTACGCCGCGGATGTTTCACTGATCCTGCAGCAGGAGATCGACCGGGGCCGGAAGATCCTCTTTGAGGGCGCCCAGGGATGCCATCTCGACGTCGACCACGGGACCTTTCCCTACGTGACCTCCTCCAATACCGTGGCCGGCAACGCCTGCTGCGGAACCGGCGTGGGGCCGCGGGCGGCCGGTTCGGTGATCGGGATCTGCAAGGCCTATACGACGCGGGTCGGCGAAGGCCCCTTCCCGACGGAGCTCAAGGATGAAACCGGGGACCGGCTCCAGCGGGTCGGACAGGAATTTGGCGCAACCACGGGGCGGAAGCGCCGCTGCGGCTGGCTGGACATGGTGCTGGTCCGCCATGCCGTCCGCGTCTCCGGCATCACGGGCATCGCCCTGACCAAGCTCGACGTTCTCACCGGGGTCGAAAAGCTGCGGATCTGCACCGGCTACCGGACGGACGAGGCGGAGTTCACACGCTCCGTGCCCGCCAACCTGCGCCTCCTTTCCCGGTGCCGTCCCGTGTACGAGGAGCTGGAAGGGTGGACGGAGGATATCCGGGGGGCCCGGCGGATCGAGGAGCTTCCCCGGAACACAAGGCGGTACGTGGATCGGCTTGAGGAGCTCGCCGGCGCCCGACTGGCCCTCGTCTCCGTCGGTCCCGACCGGGAGGAGACCATCCTCATGGGCAATCCCTTCGCGGAGTGATGGGAAAGAATCGCGCGTTTCCGCTTGACAATCGAAGCGTCCCCCTGCTATGAGGGCAAACTTCAAAATAACGGGTCGTTAGCTCAGTCCGGTAGAGCAGCGGACTTTTAATCCGTTGGTCGTGGGTTCGATTCCCATACGACCCACCAGCAAAATCGAGAGGTTGCAACTCTCAGGGTTGCAACCTTTTTGTGCTTTCGGGGGCCGATTGTAACCAGAATGTAACCGTTCAGCCCGGCGAACGCCGTTGTCATGGAGTATCGCGGGGAGCGTCTGTATGGTTTCCTGGAATACCTCAAGCGCAGAAAGCTGACCATTGTCGAACCGCCGGAATTCCAGAGTTGCCGGCTTTGATGACAGACCGCGTTCATTGCTCTCGGCAGTACTGTTTCTGGTGGTCCTACCCATAAATTATCGCCCTCCGCTCAAAAATATCATAAAAAATAAGATAAAATAGGGTATTACATGAAATCATGTCAGAATAATTATCTTAAATCCGTCCCCTTTTCATGAATCAACAAAAATTGTAGATCTTCCTGCAAACCGTGTATTTCAACCATTGGTCTACCCCCAGAGGGGGTCAAAAAGGGTGAACAATAAATTTTTAAGTCGTTGGATTTAAGAATAATTATATTTATTCCCCGTAATGACGTTATCATGATGTGTTATTGGCATGTCCTTTGCTAAACTAAGCTAAAAATAACAAATGAATTTATTGTGGCTTTTTTCAAACCAAGGGTTTAAGGGGACAGGCGCATGGCGAATAATATCTTAAGCTATGTTCGGAGGTTATTCGCACCCCGGAAACACGAGCGTTTCAAGGTCCGAAACGATACCTTTGTCATCGTGTCACCCGGTACGAATAAAGAAAAGAAGGTTCAGGTCATTGACATCAGCCAGGGAGGCTTGGCCTTCATCTATCAAGGATCGAAGAAAGACATCGTGAAAT
>JBFYYH010000087.1:0-2771 GCA_041310125.1 Syntrophaceae bacterium
TGTTCCTGTCCGGCCCCCTCCGCGACCAGGATCACGCAGTGCGCCCGCTCCCGCAGGCGTTTCTCGACGGCCCGCAGGAAACCCTTCTCTCCCTCCATGTCGAAGGGCACTTCGGGGATCAGCAGGAAGTTGACATCCGTCTGGGCCAGGGCGGCGCCGGCGGCGATATGCCCGGACTGCCGGCCCATGATCTTGACCAGGCCGATGCCGTTGGGGGCCCCCTTCGCCTCGATATGCGCGCACTGGATGGCCTTCACCGACTCGGCGATGGCCGTATCGAATCCGAAGGTCTTTTGAATCAGGTTCAGATCGTTGTCGATCGTCTTGGGGATCCCGATCACCGCCATTTGCTGGCTGCGCCGGGTGATTTCATCGGTGATGCACTCGGCGGCCCTCATCGTCCCGTCCCCGCCAACGCAGAACAGCAGATCGATGTTCATCCGCTTCAGGGCATCGACCATTTCCCCGATATCCTGGCGTCCGCGGGAAGAGGAGAGAATGCTTCCCCCGATCGTATGAATATCCTTGACGACCTCGGGGGTCAACTCGACGATGGGATGGCCGAAACGGGGAATGAGCCCCCGAAAGCCGTATTGGATCCCGACGATATTGCGGACCTGGTAGCGGTGGTGCAGCACCATGACCACGGTCCGGATCACATCGTTGATCCCCGGGCAGAGCCCGCCGCAGGTGACGATGGCCGCCTTGGCTTTGGTCGGATCGAAAAAGATCTTTCCCCTCGGTCCGGCGACCTCGACCGCAAGGGGCAGTCCGTCCGGGGAGCGGAGACGATCGTAGCCGTCGAGGTAGATGTTGAAGAGGATTTTCCGGTCGTCCGTCGTGAAATAGCTGACGGTCACCGGGGAGCGGATGGTGCACGCTCCCAGGCTCTGAATCGTGAAATCGTACGAAAGATTCTCATCCATGGTCACGAACCTCGTTTCCCGCCAGAACGGCGGCGTGAATCCCGGAGAGAACCTCCCCCTCAAAGCCCAGGCCGGCCATCAGCATGCCCCCCGTCAGAAATACTCGATTCAGAGGGGTTTCCGGCGGGAAGGTGTAGACCCCGGGATGGAAAAAGTTTCTGCGCGCGTATTTCCGGCTGAACCGCTCCTGGTTTTGCCGGGAGAAAAGGATCGATCTCTCGACATGGAGATAATCGATGCTCTCCCGGAGAAAGGGGAGGAAGCCCTCCAGCGAAGCGATGATCCATTCAGCGCGCTCCCTCAGTTCCGGGTCGCTGAGTCGCAAGGGTGACTCTTTCAGGAATACCGCGGCCGTCACGGCCCGGCGTTGTTGGGGCGCCCGTTTTGTGTCGCCGGGAAGACTCGTCTCGATAAAAACGAGATTCCGCTCCCCTGCCGCCTGCGTTACGTCCGGAACCACCAGGACATAAGGGGCCATTTTCTCGGGAAGACCTCCTTCGCGAACCCCCATGTGAAGGCAAAATGGATACGCGGCGGGACGGAAACGGGCAAAACGGCGAAGGAGTCGGCGGAACGGGGGCTGCTCCAGCAGCAGCAGGTTCAGTTTTTCCCAGAGGACGCTTACGATGAGCGTCCTCCCGCGAAGGGTGTTCGAACGGTCCGGACCCTGCAGATCGATCGCGATTCCCGGCTCCGTTTCCGCGCGCATCACGGTGCAATCCTCGATCAGGATTCCGCCGGCATCCGCGAACATCCTCCGCAGCCAGTGGATCCACTCGCCCGGTCCATCCGCCGGATAGAAAAGTCCCTTTTCGGGGAGGGAAAGGCAATACCCGGCGCAGAGGGGGAAGGAGGAACCGGAAAGTTCCAGATGGGAGAGGAGGGCCGCCTGGGCCTCGATCACCCTCCGCAAGGGTCCGTGATCTTCGCGAAGGGGAAAATTCGGTCGGCCGAGAAGGGAAGAGAGGAGGCGAAGCAGTCCTTGGAATCGCCGCCCGGGTCCCCGATCCCCCCCGGGCTGATCCTCCTTCAACCAACCCGCCGCGATCGATCCGGCACTTGCGACGGAACGGTAAAAGCGCCTCGCCTCCCGCTCCTGATGAGGAAATTCGCGGATCAGATCCGCGAGCAGACGCTCCCGGTTCTGAAACAGATCCACTCGATGGCCGGGAAGGATCACCTGCAGGGCCGGGTCCTGGGGCAGGAGAGGGGGGAATTCATCCCCCGGCCGGCCCAGTTCCGTCAGATGGCGCAAGACCGCCTGCCCTTCGCCAAATCCGGAGAGCGGGATCGGGTCGAGCGGGAACCCATATCCCCCTTCCCGGTGTTCCGCCTCCAGGCCGCCCTCTGCGACCAGCACGGATTTAAGTCCCGCGCGGGCCGCCTTCAAGGCGGCAATCAGCGAACTCAAATCCCTTCCGATGACGATGACATCATGCATGTCCGTAAATCCGAAGGAGGGCGCCGGATGAGACGCCGGGGGAGGGGGAAGGGAGAGATCAATCGCGGCTCAGGGGGGGGTTGTGCAGTGCCTTTTCCGCCATTCGGTTGCCGCTTTTGATGCGGACCCTGCGTCCCTCGATCTCCATCCTTCCCTCCGCGTACCACTGTAGGGCCTCTGGATAAATCCTGTGTTCTTCCTTGAGGATCCTCGCCGCGAGGGTCTCCTCGATATCGTCTTCCAGGACCGGAACCACGGCCTGGATGATGATCGGCCCCGTATCCACCCCTTCGTCCGCGAAATGGACCGTGCATCCCGAAAAACGGACGCCGTACTCCAGGGCCTTCCGCTGAACATGGGTGCCGGGAAAGGCGGGGAGGAGAGCCGGATGGATGTTCATGATC
>JBFYYH010000088.1:0-2857 GCA_041310125.1 Syntrophaceae bacterium
CTCACTACACTTTCCACTTAGAAATCATGTCCCGGAAGCGCGCATCCTCCTCAAACCTTCAGATCCCCCCAGACGGATTCCCGGATAGGGACGTGCAGGGCGATCTCGAAGGCGCGGGCGAGCCTGTCCCGCGCCTCGGAAAAGGCGATCACGCCGTCGTGGAAGAGAAGCGATCCGGTGTAGAAGGGATGCCCTTCCTCGTCGTAGCGGTCCCGCATCGCCTGCCTAAAACGAGCCATCTCCTCCTCATTCACCGTTCCGCCCTTGTCGGTGATGTTTTTGCGGCGGACGGTCTCCAGGATGAAGCCGGCCGTCTCGCCGGACATGACCGTCGTCCGGCCGCGCATGTTGGTGAAGGCGAACCTCGGCTTGAACGCCCGGCCGCACATTCCGTAGTTGGCGGCGCCGTGGTCGGGACCGATCACGTAGGTCACCTTCGGGACATCAAGACAGGTGCAGGCGCGGACCATGTCGGAGCCGTACTTGCCGATCCCGCCCCACTCCTCCGCCTTGCCGACCATGTAGCCGGGCGAACCCTGGAGGAAGAGGACCGGAATGCGGGAGTTTCCGCAGCGGATCATCCACTCAGTCGCCTTCCGGGCCGCCTCGATGTAGATCACCCCGCCGGCGTTGGAGGCGACCACCCCAACGGGGATCCCCTTGAGCCACATCTTCCCGCAGACGATCGACTCCCCGCGGGCGAGGCCGTAGTTCGGCTTGTATTCATGGAAATAGCTGTCGTCGGCAAGGCATTTGAGGGTGTCGCGGATCTGGATGTGCTGGTAGGTGTTGATCGGGCTGGACCGCATCATCTCCCGGAAGTCGGAGCGGGGTTCTCGCGATTCCCGGCGGTCGATGAAGAGCTTCTGCGACGGCTCGAACTCCATCATCGCCCGGAGCTTGGCGATCCCCTCCTCCTGGGTCCGGACGAAATGGTCGCAGCCGCCGGAGTGCTGGGTGTGGACATAGGCGCCGCCCAGATCCTCCATTGAGACCGTCTCGCCGATCGCGGATTTCACCATCGGCGGGCCGGCGAGGAAGGCGTAGGCCAGCTTCTCGATCATGATCGACTCGGAGGCCAGATAGACGATGTAGGCCCCTCCGGCGGTGTTTCCGCCGGTCGAGAGGGTGTACTGCCGGATCCCCTTGGCGGACATCCGGCACATGTTGTAGAACATCGTCCCGAAGTGGCCGTCGTCGGCAAAGCATCCCACCTGAAGCGGCAGGTTGATCCCTCCGGAGTCGGCGATGTAGATGCAGGGGAGGCCGCACTGTTCGGCGATCGCCTGGGCCCTCATGTGCTTCTTCAAGGTGATCGGAAAGTAGGTCCCGGCGGCGTAGCGGTTCTCGTTGGCGAAGATCATGCAGTCCTTCCCGTGGACGATGCCGACACCGGTGATCAAGCCTCCGCCGGGGATGTGGCCCCGCTTTTCCTCCTCGTAAACGTCTCCGCCGTAGAGTTTCTTGCGTCCGATGTCGTACCCCGCGTCGAGCCCCAGTTCGAAGAAGTCCGTTTCCGGATCGATGAGCAACCGGACGAGGTCCCGCATCGGCTTCTTGCCCTGTTTCGCAAGCCTCTCCCGCTGCGCATCCCCGCCGATGTCGTAGGCCTCCTCCCGATGCTTGAGCAGAAGCGCATCCTGTTCATCCCAGTGGTTGAGATTGGCTTCCCGTTCCTGTTCGAGCCTCTCCTTCCTGCTCAAACGCTGCTTCCCCTCTTCCGCCATCGGATTCCCTCCCTGTTTTGCCTGATTCGATGTTGGCTCCCGTTCGAGAACGAACTGCAAAACCCGGGCGCGGTCGAAAAGCCGGATCCCGGAGGCACGCCCTGGAAATGATTTCGGGGTATAGGGACTTCCCGCCCCAGCGGCATTGGCGACCGCAAAGGCGACGCGGGTGCAGAGGACAAGAATGATCCCCGCTGAAGCGAACCCTTCAATCCGCAGACTCGCCGTACATCGACTCGATCAGGTCGCCGTAATGGGCATTGATGAACTTCCGCTTCACCTTCATGGTCGGGGTCACCTCCCCGTCCTCGGTGTAGAGCTTTTTATCCAATATCCTGAACTTCCGGATATTTTCGACGCGCGCGAGCTGGGCGTTCACCTGGTTCACCTCCCCCTGGATGAGGCTGACCACCTCCTCTGTCCGGGTGAGGGTGGCAAAGGTGGTGAACTGCACCTTATGATCCTGGGCGTACTTGACCACGTTTTCCTCGTCGATGACGATGATCGCGCTGACGAACTTCCGGTTGTCGCCGATGACCACCGCATCGTTGATGTAGGGAGAGAATTTCAGCATGTTTTCGATGTACTGCGGGGCGATGTTCTTCCCGCCGGCCGTGATGATCAGGTCCTTCTTCCGGTCGGTGATCCGGAGGAAGCCCTCGTCGTCGATTTCGCCCACGTCGCCGGTGTGCATCCAGCCGTCGTGCAGCGCCTCCCGGGTCGTCTCCTCATCCCGAAAGTACCCCTTGAAGATCCCCTTGTGGCGAACCAGGATTTCCCCGTCCTCCGCGATCCGAACCTCCGTTTCGGGAAGGGGTCTTCCAACGGTCCCCAACTTGAAGTTCTTCTCGTCGGACATGTGGGTGATCCCCGTCGTCTCCGTCATTCCGTATCCCTCGCGGATCGGGATGCCGATGCTCTGGAAGTACTTCAGGATGTTGTGGGAGATCGGGGCGGCGCCGGAGAAGCCGATCTTCACCCGGTCGAATCCTAGCCGCTCCTTGAGCTTCCGGAAAACGGCAAAGTAGGCCATCTGGTAGGCAAGGCTCAAAAAAAGCGACGGCGAGCGCCCGGCCAGCTTGGCGTCGGTGTATCGCCCGCCGATCCTGAGGGCGGTCTTGTAGGCCTTC
>JBFYYH010000089.1:0-2955 GCA_041310125.1 Syntrophaceae bacterium
TTTTCCCGAAGGATGGCGGAAAAACGGCCCAGTTCCCGGCAGTACTCTTCGTAGCGCCCCTCCTCGCCTGCGATCTCGAAGAAGGCCCGGGCGTAACGCTTCGCGATATTGCTGCTGATCAATGTGTGTTCCCCCGCAATCAAGCCGTACGAACAGAATCAAGCCTCAAGTCTGGCCGATCCCTTTTTCGATATAATCTTTCACCATGGATTCATGGTCTTCCGGACGGATCTGTTTCTTCAGAATTTCTTCGGCCATCTCGGTGGAGAGGCGGACCGCCTCGATCCGGAGACCCTGGCTGGCTTTGCTGAACTCCTGCTCCATCCGGGCCTGGGTGTCTTCCTTCATCTTTTCCGCCGCCTTGCGGGCGTCTTCGATGATCCGTTCCTTTTCGGCCAGGCCCTGGGAGCGGATCATTTCGCCGATCTGATCGATCTCTCCCGTCGCCTTCTCCAGCTTTTCGGAAACCTCGCGGAATTTCTTCTCCGCCGCCTCACGCGCGGACACGGCTTCGGCCAGGGCGGTCTGGATCCCCTCGCGACGGCCGCTCATGAACTCCCGGATCTTCCCGGCCAGAAGCCAGTAGAGGATGCCGACCAGCACGAGGAAGTTGAACATTCTCCAGCCAAAATCGAACCAGTTGCGCCCGCCCTCCGCTCCGTCCCCGGAGGCATGGGCCGCCGCCAGAAGGAAGATCCCGAGCGGGACGCCTGCCGCAAGGGCCCTGTAGATGCGGCTCGCGCGTCCCGTTCCTTGCTTTCCTGACGGTCTCCCTCCAGGGATTCCGCAGCGGCCGGTCCGATTCGTTTCAAGCGACCCGATCATCTGAGACTCCTTCCCAGGACCTTTTCCGCAATCTCGACGGACAGTTTTCGGGACTGGTGGGTCAGGATCCTTTTGGCCTCTCCGATTTCCCCGTCGATGCGGGACTGGAACTGCTGCATCATGCCGGGGATTTCACCGCGGACGGCATCGAGGATGGCCTTCGCTTCCTCGGTGCCCTGGCGGATGATTTCGGTTTTCCGCTCTACGGCGCCCGCCTTGGCGAGTCGGAGTTTTTCCTCGTAGGCCGCCATTTTCTGTTCCACGGTTTCCTGGAGACGCCCGATCTCCGCTTGCGAATCTTCCAGCTTCCGGTTGCGTTTTTCGATGATGCCCAGGATCGGTTTGTAGAGAAGAAGGTTCAAAACAAGGATCAAAACGAGGAAATTGACGATTTGGATCCCCAGAGAATAATCAAGACTGACCACGATCCGTCACCTCATTGAACAGAAATAAGAAAGCCGGGTGCGATAGTCAATATCACCCCGGCCAATGATTTTCCACTCTTTTACCGAAAAACATCCTCGACGGATACGGTCAACCAGCCATGGCCGATATCGTCTTTTCTGCTCTGCGTCCACCCGAAACCCCTGAAGCGCCGTAATGAAACCGCGATGGTTTTTTCTGGATTCCCGTTTGGAATCCGCGCAAAAAACAGCCCGGCTGAAAAGGAGCAAGCAATGGTTTGGCGCGATGCGTACGAACGGCCATTCGACAGGTTGCTGCGGGGGGCTTTGCGGAATCCCCCACCGTGCATACTGAGGTCAGAAAATAAACTGCGGTCAGTATATGACCACGGGTCACCGTTCGTACGCGGTGTCTCTATCTTATTCCGTCCCGGCTGTCAAGCAAAAAGAGGACAGGACGCGTGTTTTCCTGTCCGAGAATCAGCCCTTTTCCGCGCCGGCAGACCGTTCCAGCGGAAGCGAATGGATCTCCGCCTCGTTTCGGGTCATCTGGCAGTTTCCCTCGAAGAACGCCCCCTCGTCGATCGAGAAGAGAGGCGTGTTCACATCGCCGATGACCCTTCCCGTTGAATAGAGTTTGAGCCTTTTCTTGGCGTCGAGCTGTCCCCGGACCTCGCCGCTGATCAGGGCGCTGTCCACACGGATGTCGGCCTCGACATTGGCCCCTTCGCCGATCACCAGGGTGCCGTTCCCGAAGATATCGCCCTTGAAATCGCCGTCGATCCGAACCGAGCCGTTGAAAACCAGCTTCCCGGTGAATTCGGCGCCTTTTCCGAGAAAGGCCCGGACCTCTTCCTCTTCCTTCTTCTTTTTCTCCAGCATCTCATGCCTCCCCTGGACGGCGAAGCCGCCCCCTTTTCGATCTTCCTGCCCCTCCCTCCTGCGAGAGGCGCCGAAGGATACAGGTCGGTTACGACTGAAGGATGAATCTTCTCACGCTGATATTCATGAGCAGGCCGACGGCGGTCATCAGGACCACCATGGACGAGCCCCCGTAACTCAAAAACGGAAGGGGGATGCCCACCACCGGGAGGATCCCCAGGACCATGCCGATGTTGATGAAGACCTCCCAGAAGATCAGCAGGGTGATTCCGAAGGCGATCACCGCCCCGAGATAGTCCTTGGAATGGATGACAATCTTCAATCCCCACAGCAGCAGCAACAGGAACAGGACCATCAGGGTCATTCCGCCCAGGAAGCCCCACTCCTCGGCAAAGACGGAGAAGACGAAATCGGTCTGCTGCTCGGGCAGAAACTTGAGCTGGGTCTGCGACCCCTTGAGAAATCCTTTTCCGAAGAGGCCTCCCGATCCGACGGCGATCATCGACTGGATGATATGGTAACCGGAGCCGAGAGGATCCCGCTCCGGGCTGAGAAAGGTCAGAATTCGTTCCTTCTGGTAATCCCTGAGGACAAGCCATCCGAGCGGGGCCAGAACGAGACCTCCCGCGGTCGCGAGGATGAGCGATTTCCAGTCCAGGCCGACGAAGAAGACGATCGAGAGAAAAAGGATCAGGAGGATCAATGCCGTTCCGAGGTCCGGCTGCCGGAGGATCAGCAGGAACGGGATCAAGACGAGGAGGAAGGGGATGAACAACTCCCTCAGGCGGTAATTCCGTCCGATCTGGTGGCGGTCGAAGAATTGCGCAAGCGCCAGGATGATCGT
>JBFYYH010000090.1:0-3111 GCA_041310125.1 Syntrophaceae bacterium
CCTACAACCCTGTCCGGGATTTCCGCGGCCGGAGATGGTGAAACCATCATCCCCACAACAATGACCCAACATGCGAGCCATCCCATCCATCGCTTGGTGGTTCTCTTTAAGGGGATCATTGCCCTTTGCTCTCCCTGAATATCGTATCGGGAAGATAAAAGATCTCAACTTTTCCCGATCAGAATTTCTGCCTCTTTGGGCAGCGCTGTTCTTCTCAAGTTCTTCTTGAAGTAAAAAGGACCGGCATGCAACGGCGAGAGAATGAAATCCTGAACGACATTGGCCCGAATGGGCCCCAAGGGCGCCGATCCCGGCAAGAAGTAATAACCGCTCAGGCCTGGTTTCACAATGCCTTTCCATCCCGCAGCGACTCTGTGCGCATAGTGCCCGCCACCGGTCGTCTGAATGGTTTCGGTGGTCATTCCATCCATAAAGGTGACGGTCACGCCGTCAATCCCCTCGGTGGTTCAGGAATCGACCACTCTTCCCGAGATGGCGTATGTCTGGGCATTTGCCGGCGGAGACTGGAGAGTGATCAGAAATGATACCAGGAGAAACAGGGACGAGAGGGGCATCTGGTTTCTTGCCACGGGATGGCCTCCTTTTCCTTTATGGATATCATGATTGTTGAGAAAATGACAGATCAAGCGAACGATTCGATTTAGGGCAGGAATCGTCCGCACTTCTTCTGTTCTTTGTCGGGAACGGCAAAGATCTGTTGCATTTCCTGAATGCAATGGATATCTTGCAATCAAGAGCGATGCCGCATCAAAGCCGGCGGGCCGCTGTTGAAAACAGCGAGCCTTCGGGACGGACCGCAATGCACTGGCGGAGCCTGCGGACAGAATGCCACAGGCTGGAGGATTGCAGAGACTCGCGCACACCTTGGGTGCTTTCCCCTTCGAAGGAGGAACTGGACAATGACCATCCAACTGGAGCGGAGCATCACGCAGGATTTGAGCGAAGCCTGCAGAAGGGAATGGCTGGAGACCAACGGTTTGGGAGGATGGGCCGGTTCGACCGTCTGCGGCGCCCACACCCGCCGTTATCATGGGCTTCTGGTGGCGGCGACCCGGCCGCCGGTCGGGCGGATGGTGCTGCTCTCGAAGCTGGATGAGACCCTCGTCCGCGGCGAACGGCGGTATGAACTCTCCTGCAATTTTTATCCGAACACCGTTCATCCCACGGGGCATGACTACCTGCAGGGATTTTCAAAGGAGTATTTCCCGCGGTTCGACTACCTCGCCGGCGAGATCCGGATCACGAAAACCGTCGTTGCGGTTCACGGGGAGAACACCACGCTGCTCCTCTACGAGGTCCGGGAGGCGCCTTCTCCTTTTGTTCTGGAACTCCGGCCCCTGGTCGCCGCTCGGGATTACCACGCCCTGATGTCCGCCAATGATTGGATCCGGAAGGAAGTGCACTTCCGGGACGGTCTTTTCCGGGTCCGGCCCTACGACGGCGTGCCGGAGATCTTCATCCTCGTTCCCGGCGCGGACTTTCAGGCGGAGCCCCGGTGGTACTACAATTTTGAGTATCCCGCCGAGCGGCGGCGCGGCCTCGATTTCCGCGAGGATCTTTTCCATTACGGAACGTTCAAGCTGTCGCTCGAAGCCGGGCAGAAGGTCGGGGTGATCCTTTCCACCAGCGACCCGACCGGTCGCGACGCGTTTTCCCTTCGAGAAGAGGAGAGTAAGCGCCGCGAAGCACTCCTCCATTTTCTGCCGGACCGCGAAGATTTCCCGGCGATGCTGGCGCTGGCCGCAGACCAGTTCCTGGTCCGGCGTTCGGAGAACCTCTGTACGATCATCGCCGGCTATCCCTGGTTCACGGACTGGGGGCGGGACACGATGATCGCCCTGCCGGGGATTGCGCTCGCCACCGGCCGCCACGGGGAAGCCAGGAAGATCCTGCGGGCGTTTGCCGGAAGCGTCAGCCGGGGAATGATCCCGAACCGCTTTCCCGATGAGGGGGAGACGCCCGACTTCAATACCGTGGACGCGACGCTCTGGTTTTTCGTGGCGGCTCACCACTATCTCGAGTGCACGGGCGATCGCGAGTTCGTCGAGGGTGAACTGCTGCCCGTTCTCCGGGAGATCATCACCTGGCATGAAAAGGGGACCCGTTATCAGATCCGTGTGGCGAAAGACGGCCTTCTCTCGGCCGGGACGCCGGACGTTCAGCTCACCTGGATGGACGCCAAGGTCGGGGAATGGGTGGTGACCCCCCGCCAGGGGAAGGCGGTCGAGATCAACGCGCTCTGGTACAACGCCCTGCGGATCATTGCCCATTTCCTGAGGCTTTCCGGAAGCGTCCAGGAGGCGGGGGAATTCGAGCGCCGTGCCGCCTCGGTCAGGAAACGCTTCAACCGGGTATTCTGGAATCCGGAGAATCTCTATCTGTTCGATTATGTGGATGGAGGATACCGGGAAGCGGCCGTTCGTCCCAACGCGCTTTTTGCCGTCAGCCTTCCCTTTCCCCTCCTCTCGCCGCAACGGTCCGAAGCGGTGCTCTCGATGGTTCGAGAGCGGCTCCTGACACCCTTCGGACTGCGCAGCCTGGACCCCGGCCATCCGGATTACCGTGCCCGATACGAGGGGGATCCCTTGGCCCGGGATGTCGCGTACCATCAGGGAACCGTCTGGCTATGGCTGCTGGGGCCTTTCATCCGCGCGCTGGTTCGGGTGAAGGGGGAGGAGGGCAGGAGCGAGGCCCGGGAAATTCTGGATAGACTGAGCGTTCATCTGAGCGACGCGGGGATCGGAACCCTCTCCGAGATTTTCGACGGAGAGCCGCCCCACGAGCCGAGGGGCTGCATCGCCCAGGCCTGGAGCGTCGGGGAGGTTCTGCGCGCCTGGGTCGATCTGGGGGATTCTCCTTGACAGGTCCGGGTCCGGTTCCTATACTCCGACCGCGTTCCGGCCGGAGAGAGAACGATCGAAAGCGTCATCGGCAAATACGATGTGAATCTAAAGGCGGCCATCAAGGGTAAAGGGAGGTGTCTCATGAAAAAAATCGCATTCATTGCAGCGGGGCTGTTTCTCTGCGTGTTGGGGGTTTCCACGGCAGGGGCCGACACCACCTGGGAGACGGTCGTGAAATCCGGAGGAT
>JBFYYH010000091.1:0-4400 GCA_041310125.1 Syntrophaceae bacterium
CGCGTAGCAGGTCCCGCCCAGATACCCGATGGAGCCGCTGCCGAGGCCAGCGTACTCGTCGTAGTCGACGATGTACTCGTCGATCATCGCCTGCTTCCGGGAAAAGCACCAGGCCGAGGAAAAGCGGTACGCGGGGGCAAGGCGCCCGGCGATCCTCCGGTAGAACCGCTTCTCCTGCGCGAAGTCCACCCGCCCCAGGGTCTCCATCACCTTCTGCCGGGTCGAATCGGAGACCATCAGCGGGTACCACGTCACCTGGTCGATCCCGATCCCCGTCAGGATCTCCAGGTCCCGGTCGATCATCGCCTCGGTCTGGGTCGGAAAATTGAAGATCATGTCGGCGTTGAGCGTCCCGAACCGCCCGAGCGTCTCCCGGAGCCTCGCCGCGATCTCCGCGCCGCTCCCGTACTTGTCGTACCGCTCCATCCTTCGGAGCAGGCCGTCGTCGAAGCTCTGGACGCCGACGGAGAGGCGATCGACGCCCGCCCGCTGCAGGGCCGCCAGCCGCTCCCCGGTCAGGTGGTTCGGGTTCGTTTCGACCGACAGCTCCCGGATCGAAAAGGCCCCGCGCGCGACGGCGATCGTCTCCTCCAGCTCTTCGATCAGGACCGTCGGCGTTCCGCCGCCGACGTAGATCCCGCCGAAGTCGTACCTGAGTTCGCGGTAGAGGAGCAGCTCCCGGCGGAGCGCCCGGAAATAGTCTCGGCAGAGCTCCTCTTCGAAGGCAACGCGGTTGAAGGAACAGTAGGGGCAGAGCCGCTCGCAGAAGGGGACGTGGAGGTAGAGGAGCCGGGGCCGCGGGTCGCCGGGGGAAGGCAGACGGGGGATCCCGCTTCCCTCAAAACGCATCGCCCGGGAAAATTCGCGCCGCGCCTGCCGGGCAATCATCGAATGAATCAAAATAGACGCCTCGCAATGGACCCTGTGTCAAGACCGCAAGCCGCGATCCGCAAGACCGCCCCTCCATGAAGGAGGACAAGGCCGTTTCACTCAATAACCGGACCGGGGGCGAGAGGCCCCGCGCGAACGGCCCGGAAAGATCTAAAAATTAACAGACATCCCCCGATTCTGCAAGGACGGAATTGGCGAACATCTTGAAATGCCTTTTCGGGGATGGTATAGGGGAGCCGAAAAAGCGACGGGCGGAAAAGCCCTGGAGCGGGCGCCGGAGCATCGATGGAAGAACCCAAGGAAAAAAAGATGGCCGACACAAAAATCCTGACCCTCTGGGATGGGGAACAGATCAACGAGGAGCAGACCCGGATCCTCCGGACCCCCTGCGCCGAAACACCGGTCCCCTTCGACGCGGAGACGAAGCAGGCGATCCGTATGCTCCGCGACGCCTTCCTGGAGAGGGACGACGCGGCGGGGCTCGCCGCCCCGCAGATCGGCATCGGCAAGAGGATCATCGCTTTCCGGTCTCGGGAGTCCCGGGAAGAGGATCCGGACCGCAGGAAAGAGGAGTACGAGATCCTCGTCAACCCCCGGATCACCCAGAGGCGCGGAGATCCCGTCCTCGGAGAGGAGGGGTGCCTCTCCTGCCCGGAGATCCGCGTCGAGATCAGCCGGCATCCCGAGATCAAGGTCCGGGGCTGCGACGCGGAAGGCAGGAAGGTGAGCAAGCGCTATCTCGATTTCGCCGCGCGGGTCGTCCAGCACGAGATCGACCACCTGGACGGGAAGCTGATTGTGGATTACGAGGGATCGGTCTTTGTTCCCAAGCAGAAACAGGACTTCTTCGAGAGGTTCTTTCAGGGAAAATGAACGGGACCTCCCCGACCCTTTTTGGCCGGGGAGGAAGGATGGTCAGCCGACGAAGGTCTTGAGGGTGTCCACTACCGGCGCGGTGAAGAGGGCAACCATCACCGTGTAGAGGGCGAAGGAGCCGATCGCTTCGCTGAGGTAGAGTCTCTGGAACCGGTGCTTGAGGGAGACGATGATCAGCCCTCCCACCATCAGGCAGCCGAGATGGAAGTAGGGGAAGTTCCCCCCGCCCGCCACTGCGTATTCCGCATAGCTGAACGACGCCGTCACCAGAACCACGAAAACCGTCAGACCCAAGGTTTGCAGCATCTTCTTCATCGCTTATTCCCCCTCTTTCGTTTTTCCGGCCCCGGTCTCTTCTCCGCCGGAAAGCCGTTCCCTCTTCAGGAGCCTTTGCCCGTTTTTATGGAAGTTCCGTGCCATTTCACCGCCGGCAGAAGTCCTGCCTTATAACCATTCGATTTTAATTCATTTTTCTTATTTAAGGCTTTCGCTCGCCGAAGTATGCCGCAACAAGGCGCCTGTTTATTCCTGAACGAAACGTTCAGGCGTCTCGACGAAACATACAACAAAGGTGCGGTCGGAAGGGAGCGGTTTCAGCGCGGGCTTCATGAATCCATTGACAAGCAAAAACAGCCCCCCTATACTTTCACCCATCGAAAACGATACCTTCGTGCGCCTTATCCCAGAGATTCGTCAGGACCCGGGGAGGACCCGTGCCTTCCCCTGATAAACATCAACCTGCGGCAACTGGAAAAACCGTTCTGCTCAACCAAAAGAAAAGGAGCGAATTATGGGCACACGAATCGAAAAGGACTTTCTCGGCAACAGCGAGCTTCCCGACGACGCTTACTATGGCATCCAGACGCTCCGCGGCAAGGAGAACTTCCACATCACCGGCATTCCGATGTCGGCGGAGCCCTACTTCGTCAAGGCATTCGGGTATGTGAAAAAGGCGGCCGCGATGGCGAATCGCGATCTCGGCGCGCTCGACGCCAGGATCGCCGACGCGATCATCCGGGGCTGCGACCGGCTGATCGCCGGCGAAATGGTCGATCAGTTCGTCACCGACTTCATTCAGGGCGGCGCCGGGACGTCGACCAACATGAACGCGAACGAGGTGATCGCCAATCTGGCACTCGAGCACCTCGGCCACAAGAAGGGCGAGTATCAGTTCGTCAACCCGAACGATCACGTGAACTTCGGGCAGTCGACCAACGACATCTACCCGACCGCGTTCCGGCTCGCGCTGATCCTGCGGCTCAGCAGCTACAGCGAAGCGTTGCGCCGTCTCCAGGACGCCTTCTTCGCCAAGGGCAAGGAGTTTGAGAAGGTGCTGAAGATGGGCCGCACGCACCTGCAGGACGCCGTGCCGATGTCGCTCGGGCTGGAGTTCAACGGCTGGGGCACGACGATCGGCGAGGAAGTGCAGCGGATCGCCGAGGTGCGCCAGTTCCTGCACGAGATTAACCTCGGCGCGACGGCGATCGGCACCTCGGTGACCGCCGTACCCGGCTACCCCGAACTCGCCACGCGCTACCTGTCGGAGCTCACGGACATCCAGTTCATCCTTGCCCACGACCTGGTCGAGGCGACCTCGGACACGGGTGCGTATGTACTGCTCTCCGGCGTGCTCAAGCGGACTTCCTCCAAGCTCACCAAGATCTGCAACGACATCCGCCTGCTCGCATCGGGGCCGCGCTGCGGATTGAACGAGATCAATCTGCCGCAGCTGCAACCGGGCTCGTCGATCATGCCGGGCAAGGTGAATCCGGTGATTCCGGAGGTCGTCAACCAAACCGGCTTCCTCGTCATCGGGCTTGACCTGACCGTGACGCTCGCCGCGTCCGCCGGGCAGTTGCAGCTCAACGTGATGGAGCCGGTCATCACTTTCGCGCTGTTCACCTCGATCTCGACGATGGAGAACGCGGTCAACAGCCTGCGCGTAAGCTGCATCGACGGCATCACCGCCAACGTCGAGCACTCGCGAGACATGGTGCTGAACTCGCTCGGCATCGTGACCGTGCTGAAAGCCTCGCTTGGCTACAAGCAGTGCGCGGAAATCGCCCGCGAGGGCTACGAGACAGGGAAGTCCCTCCATGAAATCGTGGTCAAGGAGCGCAAGCTGCTGACGCAGGAAAAATGGGACGAGGTGTTCGCGATCGAGAACCTGATCAATCCGAAGTTTGAGCGGTAGCGTGGGTGGGTTGCAATCGTCAGCAAGGAGAAAGGAGAATGCCCGGGGTTTGCATTTCACCAGGAATACAAAAAGGGCCGCCCGTTCGGCCGGCCCTTGGTTTTTTTAAAACGTTGGACCCTTATTTCCACAGGGCAAGATCAAGTTCCTTTTCGGTTTTGGATACGATTGCGCTGCCCGCGATGTCTCCCGTGACATTGACGGCTGTTCTTCCCATGTCAAGAATGGCATCGATGCCCAGAATCATGGCGTACGCCGCCGCGATCGCCGAACCGGCTTCCACTTTCAGTCCGACCGATTCAAGAACCATGAGGAGCATGATCGCACCCGCTCCCGGAACGCCCGCGGTTCCGATGGATGCGAGGGTCGCGGTAATGATGACGGTCATCTGCTGGTTGAAGCTCAGGGGATTGCCGGTCGCATAACCGATGAACATCGC
>JBFYYH010000092.1:0-2773 GCA_041310125.1 Syntrophaceae bacterium
GGAGGCCCGGGACCTGGAGAAGAAGATCCGGAAAAATGAGTTCACCCTGGAAGACTTCCGGAACCAGCTGACCCAGATCCGCAAGATGGGACCCTTGCAGGAGGTTCTCGGGATGATCCCGGGGATGAAGAAGATCAAGGCCCTCGATGCGATGACCCCGGATGAAGACGAACTGACCAAGGTCGCGGCGATCATCGACTCCATGACTGCAAAGGAGCGGCGCAATCCCCTGCTGATCGACGGAAGCCGTCGCAAGAGAATCGCCCGGGGCAGCGGGACGCAGATCCAGGACGTGAACCGGCTGCTCAAAAATTACGAGGAAATGCGGAAAATGATGAGGCGAATGACGAAAGGGGGGATAAAATCCCTCCGCCGGGGCAATTTCCCCTTTTAATGCAAAAAAACATATGTTATGTGTCTTAGTCTGTAAAAAAATCTTCAGGAGGTGATCGATAAACGGGATGGCGGTGAAAATGCGATTGACACGGATAGGTGGAAAAGGCAAGCCGAGCTACCGGGTGGTGGTGGCCGATTCCAAGTCTCCAAGAGATGGGAAGTTCTTAGAAATTTTGGGGAATTACGACCCCCAGAAGAACCCCGCGGAGGTGATTCTGAAAGAGGATCGCGTCCGGGAATGGCTTGCGAAGGGCGCGAAACCGACATTGACGGTGTCTCAGCTGCTGGAAAGGAAAGGGATCAAGGGGTAACGTTGGAGGAACTGTGGAGGTTTTGGCGATGAAAGAGTTGATCAAGTACATGGCTCAGGCTTTGGTGGATCATCCGGACATGGTCGCGGTCTCTGAAATCGTCGGCGAGCAGACCTCTGTGATTGAACTGAGGGTTGCCAAGGAAGATCTTGGAAAGGTCATCGGCAAGCAGGGAAGAACGGCCAAGGCGATGAGAACCATCCTCTCCGCGGCATCCACGAAGATTCGGAAAAGAACGGTGCTTGAAATCATCGAATAGATCCCCATGGAGCTCCTTGAAATAGGCAGGATCGTCGGATTCCACGGGCTTGCGGGCCGTGTGAAGGTTCGCTCCTACCTCCTCGACCCGGAGAACGCACTCCGCGGCCTCCCCCAGGTCTTCATCGGCCGCCGGGGTCAGGAGTCGGTGGCCTTCGGAATCGATGATGTGCATGGCGGGGAAAGATTCTTCCTCCTCAATCTCGCCGGGATCGGGGACAGGAAAGGGGCTTTCCCGCTTGTCGGATCCTCCGTCTGGATCCCCTCCGACGGCCTGGGGAAACTGCCGGAGGGTGAGTATTACTGGAAGGACATCATCGGGCTGCGGGTCGTTGCGGAAGACGGGCAGGACCTCGGCCGGGTCGAATCCGTATTCCCGACGGGAAGCAACGATGTCTTTGTCTGCCGCGGGACGAGGGGGGAAATCCTGCTGCCCGCCATCGGCGAAGTGGTCCGGAAGATCGATCTGCCCGGCAGGGTGATGACGATCCGTCTGCTGAAAGGGCTTGGGGAATCGTGATCCGTTTTGACATTTTGACCGTTTTCCCGGAGATGTTCGACTCCCCCTTTGGCTGCAGCCTCCTGAAAAAGGCCCGCGAACGGGGGCTGATCGACGTCCGCCTGCACGATATTCGCCTCCATGCGGAGGACCGGCACCGGATGACCGACGACGCCCCCTACGGCGGGGGCGGGGGGATGGTCATGAAGGTCGAGCCGATCGATCGCGCCCTCCGCTCCGTCCCCCGGATTGAAGGGGCGCAGGTCATCCTGATGACCCCGCAGGGAGAGCGTTTCACCCAGAAAATTGCAGAGGAACTGAGTGGACAGGCGCAGTTGATCCTCGTCTGCGGCCATTACGAGGGGGTGGATGAGCGGGTGCGGGCGCACCTGGTGGAGCGCGAGATCTCCATCGGGGATTATGTGCTGACCGGGGGAGAGTTCTCTGCCATGGTGGTGGTCGATGCGGTGTCCCGCCTGGTTTCCGGGGTTCTCGGGAACAGCGACTCCGCATCCTCAGACTCCTTCTCGATGGGGGTTCTGGAGTATCCCCACTATACGCGCCCCGCGGCCTACCGGGGATGGGAGGTGCCCGAGGTGCTCCTCTCGGGGAATCACCGGGAGATCGAGGCCTGGCGCAGGAAAGAATCCCTCCGCCGCACGGCAAAAAGAAGACCGGATCTGCTGAAGGAAACGATCCTGACCGCGGAGGAGAAGAATTGGCTGGCCGAAGAGTTGCAACGATGAGGATCCGTACCATCATTTGAAAATAAGAGAGAAGAATTCAGAAGGAGTCCAGTGAAATGAATACCATGGAAGTGCTTGAGAAGGAACAGATGCGGGGAGACATCCCCGATTTCAGAACGGGCGACACCATCAAGGTTTTTGTCCGGATCGTCGAAGGTCAGAAGCAGCGGATTCAGGCCTTTGAAGGGGTCGTCATCCGCCGGAGAAAGGGCGACATCCGGGCCAGCTTCACCGTCCGGAAGATCTCTTACGGAATCGGCGTGGAAAAAACCTTTCCGCTCCATTCGCCCTCGATCGACCGGATCGAGGTGGTCACGCGGGGGAAGGTCCGCCGTTCGCGGCTCTACTATCTCAGGAGTCTGAGGGGCAAGCGGGCCAGGATCAAGGAAGCCGGGAAATAGGTCTCGCCCCGGCGGCGGGGAAAAAGCCCCGGGCTGGGACCGGCGCGGGGCGAGGGCGCGGGGGATGAACCGCTTCGAACGCAGCGCCCGCGAGCGCGGTTATGCGAACATCGCCGGAATCGACGAGGCAGGCCGCGGCCCCCTGGCGGGTCCGGTGGTCGC
>JBFYYH010000093.1:0-6789 GCA_041310125.1 Syntrophaceae bacterium
TCCCACCCGAAAGTCCCCCTTGCCGAACATCACCCATATCATAAAACCCCATTCTCCGGGATGAAAAATCCCTGCGTCAGGCTTCGCGATCGCCAGGCCGGCGGGGAAATGGCAGTGGAAATTTTCCGGGATATGAGCTACAGATGAAAACCATCGCGAAAGGGGAGGCTTGCATGAAACCACCCGGAGAACCCTGTCGATTCCAAGGCGCAGCGAAATATGTCCTCGACGACGAGCTGGCCCGGATCGTGAACGTTTCCATGGCCCTGGAGATGCCGCTCCTGCTCAAGGGGGAGCCGGGGACGGGCAAGACGATGCTCGCGCACGCCATCGCCGAGAGCCTTCGGATGCCGCTCATCGTCCTCAACGTCAAATCGAGCATGAAGCTCCTCGATGCCCTCTACCAGTACGACACGCTCACCCGTCTCAACGACAGCCGCTTCGGGGATTCCAAGCGGGACGTGAGCTGCATCGAGGAGTACATCCGGATGGGGAAGATCGGCCAGGCCTTCACCGCCGATTGCCGGACGGTGCTCCTGATCGACGAGATCGACAAGGCCGATACGGACTTCCAGGACGACATGCTCGACGTCCTCGACCAGATGCAGTTCGACATCATCGAGATCGACAAGACGGTCACGGCCAACCACCGCCCCGTGATTGTCATCACCTCGAACGCGAAAAAGGACCTCTCGGACCCGTTCCTCGGCCGCTGCAACTTCCACCACATCGCCTTCCCCGACCCGGAGATGATGCGGATGATCCTGAATGTCCATTTTCCGAACCTCTCCGAGGAGCTGGCGAAAGCGGCGCTCGGTTCCTTCTACCGCCTCCGGGAGTTCCGGGGGATCGAGAAGAAGCCGGCCACGCGGGAGCTGATCAACTGGGTCCGCGCCCTCCAGTCCGACCCCGATTTTAATGCAAAATCGCTGGAGGGCGGGGAGATCCCCTACCTGGGGGTGCTCTTCAAGAAGAGCGCGGACCTCAACCTCGCGCTCCAGCAGTCGGGGCGCGCCAGGCGGTAGCGGGGGGCACCATGTTCGTCGATTTCTTCTACGCGCTTCGCGAACGGGGGGTGCCCGTCACCCCCACCTCCTTCCTGCGCCTCCAGAAGGCCCTCTCGCTGGGCGTAATCGATTCGATCGACGGCTTCTACACGGCGGGCCGCTCCATCCTCGTCAAGAGCGAACGCTACTTTGACGCCTACGACCAGGTCTTCGCCCACCATTTCCGGGGGAAGACGATCGAGGAGATGGAGGAGGTCGAACTGGCCGATGCGGCGAAGGCCCTGCTCGAGGAGTGGCTCCGGAGCCCGCAGGAGATGGCGGAGGCGCTCGGACTGGACGAGGAGCAGATCGCCCGCTTCACGCCGGAGGAGCTGATCCGGTACTTCCTCGACCGGCTCCGCGAGCAGAAGGAGGCCCACCACGGCGGCAACCGCTGGATCGGTACGGGAGGGACCTCCCCCGTCGGCCATTCGGGCCGTCATCCGGGCGGGATGCGGGTGGGCGGCTCTTCGCGGAGCAAGTCCGCCGTCAAGGTCGCCCTGGAGCGGCGCTACAAGGACTACACCCAGGAGGGGCCCCTCACCGAGTTCCAGATGGGCGAGGCCCTGAAGAGGCTGCGGCGGATGATCCCCCACGGGCCGCGGGACGTCGTCAACGTGGAGAAGACGATCCGCGAGACGATGAAGAACGGCGGGGAGATCGAGATCGTCTTCGACCGCCGCCTGGCCGACCGCCTGAAGGTGATCCTGATGATCGACAACGGCGGCTGGTCGATGGACCCTTATGTGGGGATCGTCCAGACGCTGTTCAATTATGCCCGGTCCCAGTTCAAGGACCTCAAGATCTACTATTTTCACAACACGCTCTACGGCCGGGTCTGGCTGGATCCGCAGCGCCACCTCCGGCCGGAGGCGATCGAGGAGTTCGCTCGCCGGGACCCGGAGACCCGGCTGATCATCGTCGGGGACGCCGCGATGGCCCCCTACGAGCTGGTGGGGGCGAACGGCTCCCTCTACGTCGGCCAGAAGGACAGCCGGAGCAGCGAGGAGCGGCTGAAGCTTCTGGCCCGGACCTTCCGCCATGCCGTCTGGCTCAACCCCCAGACGGAGGAGAGCTGGGGCTACACCTGGACCATCGGGGCGATCGGGAAGACCTTCCCGATGTTCGAGTTGACGCTGGACGGCCTCGACCGGGCGGTCCAGCACCTGATCCGGCGGCATTGAGCGGCCGCCGGGAAAGGTCTCATTTCATGCACTTCCGGCAGTCCGCCGGGTGCGAGTCAGGAGGAGAAAGATGAAGCGGATGGTGTGGTTGTGGTGGATGGCGGGACTGCTGGTCCTTCTCGGACCCGCGGGTTTGTGGGGCGCGGCGCCGCCGCCGGTCGGCGGGAAACTGCCCGATTTTTCCCTGGAGATTCCCAAGGACGGAGCCGAAAGGGCCTACCTCGGACTCTCCGGGTCGGGCGCCTTCCGGATTCCCCAGATCAAGGCCCGCACGGTCGTGATCGAGATCCTCAGCATGTATTGCCCCTACTGCCAGAAAGAGGCGCCGGAGGTCAACCGCCTCTACGAAAGGATCGAAGCCGACCCGGCCCTCAAGGGAAAGCTCAAGCTGGTCGGGATCGCGGTCGGAAACTCCGCCTTCGAGGCGGGGGTTTTCCGGAAGAAGTACAAGGTCCCCTTTCCCCTGTTCCCGGACGCGGACTTCACCCTCCACAAGCTGCTGGGCGAGGTGCGGACCCCCTATTTCATCGGCGTGAAGATCCTCGCGGACGGCTCGCACCAGGTGATCCACTCCCGCCTCGGGGCGTTCGAGAGCGTGGAGAAGTTTCTCGGGGAGATCGTCCGGTCGTCCGACCTGAAGTAGCCTCCATCGGCACCGGGGAGGCTGGGACAGCTTCATCAAACGCTCCGCAGGCGAGGCGTGCGGAATTCGAAGAATCGGCGGAGCGAAGCGCAGCCAATTTGCAGAATCTGTGGAGCTCATCTTGAGGCGTTCGGCATCCTTTTCCGTACGCCGCAGGGGCGAAGGATGAAGCTTGAACGCAGCATCCGGACTTTTTACGAAGCCGTCAGGGGATGGGACGTGGAGATTGAAATGAACCGACTGAAGGAGGAGAAGATGAAAAAAGGGATTATCCCGTTCCTGGGATTGTTCGGTGCGGCGGCGCTGCTGCTGGCGGCAACTCCGGCAGCTTTCGCCCTCTCCGAGGCCTACAAGGGGAACATCTACGATATGGGGCAGCTCAAGCCCGTGGACAGCGTCCTCAAGGTGAAGGTCGGCCAGAAGGCGCCCGACTTCACCCTGCCGGCGGTGAAGGGGGGGAAGGTCACGCTGAGCCGGTTCCGCGGGAAGAAGATTGTCGTGATCTCGTTCGTCCCGGCGGCCTGGACCCCGGTCTGTTCGGACCAGTGGCCCGGGTACAACATCGCCCGGGATCTGTTCGAGGAGAACGACGCGGTCCTGCTCGGGATCAGCGTCGACAACCTCCCCACCCTCTTCTCCTGGACGACCCAGATGGGGGAGCTCTGGTTTCCGGTCCTCTCCGACTTCTGGCCGCACGGAAAGGCGGCGAAGAGCTACGGCGTCCTGCGGTCCGACGGGACGACGGAACGGGCCCTGTTCGTGATCGACAAGAAGGGGATCATCCGCTACATCGACGTCCACGACATCAACCATCGGCCGCCGCTGGAAGCCCTGATCGGCGAGTTGGAGAAGCTGAAGAAGTAGGGTCCGCCTCCAGGGTCGGACCCCGACTGAAAGACCTGTTCCGGCTGCTGGGGCCGGGGAAAGGGAAGGTGCAGCGAAATGCACATGGCGGATGCGCTGCTTTCACCCGCCGTGGGGATGACCCTCTGGGCCGGAACGGCGGCGGCGGGAGGGTTTGCGTCGAGAAAGCTCCGGGAGCGGATCGACGACCGGCTGATCCCCCTGATGGGGGTCCTGGGCGCGTTCATCTTTGCCTCGCAGATGATCAATTTCACGATCCCGGGGACCGGGTCAAGCGGGCATCTGGGCGGGGGGATGATCCTCGCGATTCTCCTCGGGCCCCATGCGGCCTTTCTCGTCATGGCCTCGGTCTTGACGGTCCAGGCGCTCTTTTTCGCCGATGGCGGACTGCTCGCCCTCGGCTGCAACATCTGGAACCTGGGCTTCTATCCTTCCTATATCGTCTATCCCCTGATCTACAGGCCCCTGGCGGGGAACTCTCGAAATTCCGGGCGGGTCCTCCTCGCCTCCCTTGCCAGCGCCGTCGCCGCCCTGCAGCTCGGATCTTTCTCGGTCGTCCTGCAGACGCTCCTCTCCGGCAAGAGCGAGCTGCCCGTCGCACCCTTCGCCCTCCTGATGCAGCCGATCCACCTCGCGATCGGGATCGTCGAGGGTTTTGTCACCGCCGGCGTGATCCATTACGTGCGCGGCGTCCGGCCCGAGATTCTCGAAAGCATGGCCGCATCCCGACCGTTGGCTGCATCCATTTCACTGAGAAAGGTTTTGGCGATGTTTGCAGTGCTGGCGGTTCTTGCCGGCGGAGTGCTCTCCTGGTTCGCTTCGACCCATCCGGACGGCCTGGAATGGTCTATCGAAAAGGTTATCGGAAGAGGCGGGCTTCCGGAACCGGAACGAGGGATTGCTCCGGTCCTGAAGGGGATTCAGGAAAGGACGGCATTTCTTCCCGATTACGGCTTCAAGCCGGCGGGGAATGAGCGGGAAAAAGAGGAGGCGGCGCCCGCCTGGCCCGCGGTCGAAGCGGGAACCTCGACGGCCGGGATCCTCGGCGGGGCCATCCTCTTCGGAACGGTCGCCCTGATCGGGGTGGCGATCCGGCGGTTGCGGAAGACAGCCCCGTCGGCCCGATGAAACAGGCCGGCGCGGTTTGTGCTCAGACATGACCGCAGGCGGGAAATCCGTTCCCCCTTGCGGAAGGGACCCGGCCCTCTGGGTTGGTTGGGACGGATTTTCGCGGGTTTCCGTTTTCCGGATGAACCGATGAGCTTCGACGAACGGTATTACAACCTCGGCCGGCTGGACCGGCTCTCGTTCCGGGACACCCCGGTGCATCGCCTGGATCCGCGGGTCAAGGTGGCCGCCACGATGCTGTTTCTGATCACCGTCGTCTCCTTCCCGAAATACGAGATCGCCGCACTGGTCCCGTTCTTCCTGTTTCCGGTCCTGCTGCTGACCCTCGGGGAAATCCCCTTCGGGTTTATCCTGAGGAAGGTGCTGTTCGTCTCCCCCTTCGTGGTCCTCGTCGGCATCTTCAACCCGATCCTGGACAGCCGGACCGTGGTCGTCTCGGGGATCCCCTTTTCGGCCGGGTGGCTCTCCTTCGGGTCGATCCTGATCAAGTTTTCGCTCACGGTCAGTGCGGCGCTCCTGCTCGTCGCGACGACGTCGTTTCCCGGCGTCTGCCGTGCCCTCCGGCGGCTGGGATTCCCGGCGATCTTCGTCTCGCAGCTCCTCTTCCTCTACCGCTATCTCTTTGTGCTGGCGGAGGAGGCGATGCGGATCGCCCGCGCCCGCGACCTGCGGTCGTCCGGCTCGAGCGGAACCGGGATCGGGGTGTTCGCCCGCCTGGTCGGCGTCCTCTTCCTGAGAACGGTGGACCGTGCGGAAAGGGTCTTTCAGGCGATGCTCTCCCGGGGATTCGAGGGGGACATCCCGAGTCTGAAACGATCCCGCGTCGCGGCCGGCGATTGGGCGTTCCTGGCGGCCACCATCGTCTTTCTCGCGGTCTTCCGCCTTTTCCCGGTCAGCGAAGGGATCGGGTCCTATGTGCAGGGGCGGTTCGGATGAGCCATCACCTCATTGAATTCAAGGATGTTCACTTCCGCTACCCCGACGGGACGGAGGCGCTCCGCGGGATCGATTTCCGGATCACCCACGGCGAATCGGTCGGCGTCGTCGGCGCGAACGGCTCGGGAAAATCGACGCTGATCCTCCACATGAACGGCTGCCTGATGCCGACGTCGGGAACGGTCACGATCGGCGATCTCCAGCTCAACGCCCGGACGAGGCGGGAGATCCGGAAGAAGGTCGGGATCATCTTCCAGGACCCCGACGATCAGCTCTTCATGCCGACCGTCTTCGACGACGTCGCCTTCGGCCCGCTCAACCTCGGGATGGAGGAGGCGCAGGTGCGTCCGCGGGTCGAGGAGGCGCTGCGAACCGTGCACAGCCTGGATCTTCAGAACAAGCCGCCTCACCACCTCTCTCTGGGGCAAAAGAGCGCCGTGGCCATCGCGTCGGTCATGGCCATGGCGCCGGACATCCTCGCGATGGACGAGCCGGCCGCGAACCTCGATCCCCGGTCACGAAGGTCTCTGATCCATCTGTTGAAGGGGTTCAGCCACTCGAAGATCATCGCCTCCCACGACCTCGACCTGATCCTCGACGTCTGCGGGCGCTGCCTGGTGATCGGGGAGGGGAGGGTGGTCGCGGACGGCCCATCGGCGAAGCTCCTCGCGGACCGGGCCCTGCTCGAAGAGAACGGGCTGGAGCTGCCGCTCTCGCTCCAGAGGCGCTGAGAGCGCGGCGCCAGGAGAGGGTCCGATGAGTTTCTTTCCCAATCCCCGCCCATTCCTTTGCCTTTCAAGATCTCTTTTGTCTCGATCAACGCTTTATGATACCCATACCATGAAGGAGGATTCACCATGAACGTCATCAAGGTATCCCGGGTGCCCCAAACCGATGCCGGGGGGCGATTGTTCACCGGCCCCGTAACGCGCCAATCGATCGTGGCGGGTGAGCAGAGCAGGCAATTCATCGTCAGCCAGGTCAATTT
>JBFYYH010000094.1:0-3788 GCA_041310125.1 Syntrophaceae bacterium
ACATCAGCAGGATTTCCAGCGGCCGGAACCCTGCCTTCTGTGCGAGGACCCCGAAGGCGAGACCGATGGCGATATATCCCAGACAGACCGGCCAGGCGGCCTTCATCCCCGCTTCGATCGCCTTTTGCCAGAGCCGGCGGTGGCTGGCTTCGTCCATCCTCTAATCCGCCTCTAATAGCCGACCGCCTGGCCGTCCTTTCGCGGGTCGGATGCGGCGCAGTAGCCCTCCGGCAGTCGATAGACGAGTTGCGCGCCCCCGAAGAGAGAGGGCGGCGACCCCTCCGCCAGGGAATGCCCCCGGCGGCGCAGCTCGTCTCGAACCCCCGGGGCAAACCCCGGCTCCAGCGAGAGGCGTCCGTCCTCGGCGACGTACCAGCGGGGCGCGTCCGCGGCGGTCTGCGGATTCTGGGCGGCGGAAAAGATCCTGACCATCATCTGCAGGTGTCCCTGCGCCTGCATGTGGGCGCCCATCACGCCGAAGGCCATCAGGGGCGAGCCGTTTTTCATGACGAACCCGGGAATGATCGTGTGGAAAGGGCGTTTTCCGCCGGCGACGCGGTTGGGGTGGGAGGCCGCCAGGGTAAAGCCCGCCCCCCGGTTCTGAAGACTGATCCCTGTGCCGGGCACGACGATTCCGGAACCGAATCCCATGTAATTGGACTGGATGAACGAGACCATCATCCCCTGCTCGTCGGCGGCCGCCAGGTAGACGGTGCCGCCGTCCGGCGGGATGGGGAAAGCCGGAGAAGAAGCGCTCTCCAGGCGCATGGACTTCGCCAAATCCCGGAGGAGACCGTCCTCCAGAAGCGCTCGGGGTTTCAGGGTCATCCAGGCGGGATCGGCAATCTGCCGCCCCGCCACGGCGAACGCGGCCTTCATCGCTTCGATTTGAAGATGGAGGCTGTCAGCTGAATCGACCGGGAGGTCGGCCGCAGCGAGATGTTCGAGGATCCCGAGGGCCATCAGCACCGTCAGCCACAGGCCGTACGGGGGCAGATCGTGAAGGGTGACCCCCTGCCAGTCCCGGGAGAGGGTCTCCACCCACTCTGCACGGTGTCCGGCCAGATCCTCCGCGGTCAGGGCGCCGCCGGTCCTCCGGGCGAAGGAGACGATCCTCTCCGCCAGCTCCCCGCGATAAAGCGACTCTCCGCCGGTCTTGGCAATCGCCTCCAGGGTGGCGGCCAGTCCCGGCGGGCGAAAATGTTCCCCGGGCAGCGGGGCGCGGCCGCCGGGAAGAAAGGTTTCGGCAAACGCCGAGAAGGGGGGATATTCCCCCGGACAAGACCATTTCCCCGCCGTGATCGGGGAGACCAGAAAACCGTCTGCGGCGTAGCGGATGGCCGGCTCAAAGAGATCGGGGAAGGGGAGACGGCCAAACCGGCGCGAGAGGGAAGCCCAGGCATCCACCGCACCGGGAACCGTGACCGCATCCCAGCCGGACTGGGGCATGCGGGATCGGCCGGCGAAACGTTCCGCCGTCCAGGCCTGCGGCGAACGGCCGGACCCATTGAGCCCCTGGAGATTCTTTCCATCCCAGACGATGGCGAAGGCGTCGCTTCCGATCCCGTTGCTGGTCGGCTCGACGACCGTCAGGGTGATCGCCGCGGCCAGGGCCGCATCCACAGCGCTTCCGCCGCGGACCAGCATCTGCAGACCCGCCTGGGCGGCCAGGGGCTGCGAAGTGGCGACCACGTTCCGGGCGAACACCGGCATCCGCTGCGATCGGTAGGGAAAATCCCAGCTCAGGTTCATCTCCGGATCGCGCCCCGCGTCAGGTTTCATTCCAAGTCTTCTCCGGCGGTCTTCTCTCGGGTACGTAGACCTCGGGGATTTTCCCCTCGTTCCATTCCGGGCTCACGTAGAGATTGCAGTAGCAGCTTCCGTATTCGCGGACGTCCGCTTCGCGGTAGACGCAGGGGCAGGTAATGTCCCGATCCCGGTCGCGGTCGCCGGACGCGAGGCGGCAGGGACAGCACATATACTCGTACCTCTCCCGGTTGATCAGCAGCGCGGAGAGGAGGTCGAAGACCCGCTCCCGGTCCCGGCTGAAAAGGTATCCCTTCGGCTCCTGAAGCTTCCGGAGCATCTCGTAGAGATTCTCCACCTCGTTCACAGGCCGAGCGCCTCCCGAATCGCGATCTCGTTGAAACCGACGATCACCGAATCTCCGATGAGGATGGTCGGAAAGCTGCAGGCCGGATTGAATCTCCGGATTTCATCGAGAACGGCCTTTCTCTCGTCGCCGGTCAACAGGTCCACATCCCGGAAGTCGTAGACGACCGAATGGTCTCCGAGGAATTTCTTGGCTGCCCTGCAGTGGCTGCAGGTGCTCAGGGTGTACATTTTCACGGGTCTGCTCATCGCGCTTCTCCTTCCTGCCTGTGGGTTTGCCGGGGAAATCCGGCTTCCTGTCCGAATCCGGCTTGACGGATGATCCGTATGAGGAAAACCTTATTTTGTCAAGGGTGATCTTGCGGCCGAATCCCGGGAAATCATTTGCCCGCGACGGAAGCATGTGGTAGAAAAAAGAGGAAAAGGTCGGCATCCCAAAGTCAAAACCCTTACAATGATTTGCAGGACTGTCCACGGTTTCACCCCGGGAAAGGAGAGGGAGATGAAGGTCCACTACAGGGAACTCGGGCTGGTCAACACAAAGGCGATGTTTGCGACGGCCGTCCGCGGCGGATTTGCGGTTCCGGCCTACAACTTCAACAACATGGAACAGCTCCAGGCGATCGTTCTCGCCTGCCTGGAGACGCAGTCCCCCGTCATCCTCCAGGTCTCGCGGGGCGCCCGGGAATATGCCGATCCGACCCTCCTCAGCCACATGGGGCGCGGCGCAGTCGAGATGATGAACCGGGAAGCCGCGACAAGAGGGATCGGCCCCATCCCGCTGGCCCTCCATCTGGATCATGGGGATTCCTACGAGCTGTGCGTCTCCTGCATCGAATCGGGCTTTTCTTCCGTGATGATCGACGGCTCCCACCTCCCCTACGAGCAGAACGCGGCGCTGACCCGGAAGGTGGCCGATTTCGCCCATCCTCGCGACGTGAGCGTCGAGGGGGAACTGGGCATCCTCGCCGGGGTGGAGGACGAAGTTTCGGCGGAACGCCACACCTATACACGCCCGGAAGAAGTGGAGGATTTTGTCTCGAAAACGGGGGTGGACTCGCTGGCGATTTCCATCGGGACCTCCCACGGCGCATACAAATTCAAAGCCGGACAGGCACAGGAGATCCGTCTGGACATCCTCCGTGAAATCGAGCGGCGGATTCCAGGATTTCCCATCGTCCTCCACGGATCCTCCTCCATTCCGGAGGAGGCGGTGGCACAGATCAACCGGTACGGGGGGCGCCTGAAGGATTCCGCCGGGATTCCCGAGGCGCAGCTCCGGGAAGCGGCCCGTTCGGCCGTCTGCAAGATCAACATCGATTCCGACGGGAGACTCGTCATGACGGCAAAGATCCGTGAAATCTTTGCCCTGAAGCCGGAAGAGTTCGATCCGCGGAAATATCTCGGACCGGCCCGGGAAGCGCTCCTTGCGATGTACATCCGCAAGAACAGCGAGGTTCTGGGAAGCGCCGGGCGGGCGCCGGAGATCATCGCGGCCCTCGATGCCGAAAGAAGCTGATCTTCTCCTCGAGGAAACCTTCATTGGAAAGTCAGGATTCCGGAAGCGCGCATTGGAGATTTTTCGGGGCACCCTGCCCCCGCAGTGGAGCGCCCGCCGGAAAACATGTTTGAGCGCCAAAGGCGCGAGTTCGTTTTCCGGCAGCGCAACGAGGAGG
>JBFYYH010000095.1:0-2947 GCA_041310125.1 Syntrophaceae bacterium
TCCACCTCGATCAGGGGGATTCCGGGAAGGTGCGTCTTCAGACATCCACGGCACTGGGCCAGGGCCTGGGGGTGGGAGCAGACATTCCGGATCTCTCTTATCTCCTTGCAGGGAGACAGGAGGCACAGGCGGACGCGGAGGAACGTCTCCGCCCGGATGGCGAGTCGCGTCGCGATCAGTCGGTCCAGCGTCGGCTTCACCGATCCCTCGGCGGAATTCTCGACGGGGACGATCCCGTAGCGTTCCCCTTCGCCCCGCTCCACCGCGTCGAACACCTCCGCGATCGTCGCCTTCGGTTCGGCGACGATCCCCGCCCCGAAATGGGCCAAGGCCGCCTCGTGGCTAAAGGAGGCCTCCGGTCCGAGAAAGGCCGCCCTCAGCGGCGCCTGGAGGGATCGGGAGACGGAGAGGATCTCCCGGAAGATATTCCGGAGGGCGGTCTCCGTCAGGACGGCCCGGCGGATTTTCGCCAGGCGGCGCAGGAGCAGGGCCTCCCGGGCGGGGTCGTAGACCTCCCATTCCCCATCCTGTTTGAGCTTCCCGATCTCGACCGAGACGGCCGCCCGCTCGTCGAGGAGGAGGACGATCTCCCGGTCCATCCGGGCGATCTCCTTCCGAAGCGCTTCGAGCCGTTCTGCATTCATTTTCTCAATTCCTCCAGCGTCTCCCGAACGATCCCCCCGGGGATAGCGCCGTTGAGAAAGGGGAGCCCCGGTTTCCGGAGGAGCACGAAGTGGATCGCAGCCCCCTCCTTCTTCTTGTCGAAGGCCATCCGGGAGAGGATCTCTCCTGGGTCGAGGCCTTCGGGGATACGGTCCGGCAGGCCGACCGCCCGTATGACCGATTCGATCCGCCGGACATCTGCCGCGGGCAGCTGATGCATCCTCTCCGAAATCCTCGCTGCCGCGGCCATGCCGATCGCCACCGCCTCCCCGTGGGATAGTACATATTCGGAGGCCGCCTCGACGGCGTGGCCGACCGTATGGCCGAAGTTCAGCATCCGCCGGAGCCCCTGGTCCCGTTCGTCAAACTCCACGAACCCCTTCTTGATCCGGCAGGACGCTTCAACGATTTTTCCCAGGAAGGCAGGATCCCGGAGGCGACCCGCCCCGGCCGCCGCTTCGATTTCGTCGAGGAGAGAAGGGGATTCGATGACCCCGTACTTGATCACCTCGGCGAGGCCGCTCCGGAACTGGTCTTCGGGAAGCGTCCCGAGAAAGGCGCAGTCGATGAATACCCCTGCGGGCTGGTGGAAACTCCCCAGGAGGTTCTTCCCCGCCACCATATCCACCGCGGTCTTCCCGCCGATGCTGCTGTCCACCTGGGCGAGGAGGGTGGTCGGGACCTGGATCACCGGGATCCCCCGCATGTAGATCGAGGCGACGAAGCCGGCCAGGTCGCCGACGACGCCGCCGCCCAGCGCGATAAGCGCAGAGAAGCGGTCCGCGCCGAGAGCGGTCAGCTTTCCGGCGATCTCCAGAACGCTCTCCATCCCCTTCGCGGCCTCCCCGGCGGGGACCGCGATCCGGTCGATTCGGAGATCCGCCTTTTCCAGGGCCTCCTGTACCCGCTTTCCGTGCAGGGCGTCGACCCGGGTGTCCGTGACGATCACATGCCGTGTCACCCGTTCGTCCTTCCCCAGGATCATCGCCATCCGGTCGAGGATCTCCGTGCCGATGTGGATCCCGTAGGAGCGGACGGTCTTCTTGTCGAGGTTCACCTGGATCGTCTTCATGAGAGTCTCCCGATTCCCTCCATCGCCTGTTTCAGGAGGGCCACCTCGTCCATCAGCCGGTAGAACTGTTCCGGGCGGAGGGACTGCGGACCGTCGCAGTAGGCCTTTTCCGGCTCCGGGTGGACCTCGACGATCACCCCGTGCGCCCCGACGGCGAGGGCCGCCCGCGTGAGAGGGGTCACGTATTTTGCGTGACCGGAGGCGTGGCTCGGGTCGATGATCACCGGGAGGTGGGTCAGCTCCTTGAGCACCGGCACCGCACTGATGTCGAGGGTATTGCGGGTCGCCGTCTCGAAGGTGCGGATCCCCCGTTCGCAGAGGATGACCTGCCCGTTCCCTTCAGAGAGGATGTACTCAGCCGACATCAGGAGTTCCTCGATCGTGGTCATCAGTCCCCGTTTGAGGAGGACCGGCTTCCGGCAGTGACCGACCTTCTTCAGGAGGGCGAAGTTCTGGACGTTGCGCGCGCCGATCTGCAGGATGTCGCTGTACTCCTCGACCAGGTCGGCGTCCGCGGGGTTCATGATCTCCGTCACGACCGGCATCCCCAGCTTCTCCCCCACTTTTTTAAGGAGCTTCAGCCCCTCCTCCTCCATCCCCTGGAAGCTGTAGGGGGAGGTCCGAGGCTTGAAGGCGCCGCCACGGAGGACCTTGGCTCCCGCCTTCTTCACAGCGTAGCCGGACTCCATCATCTGCTCCTCGCTCTCGATGGAGCAGGGGCCGGCGATCACGGTGAATTCGGGGCCGCCGATCCGAACCTCTCCGATCCGGACGACCGTGTCCTCCTCCTGGAATTCCCGGGAGGCGAGCTTGTAGGGTTTGAGGATCGGGACGATCTTCTCCACGCCGTCGAGGAAAGCCGCCGACTTCAGATGGATCTTCCCCCGGTCGTCGCCGATGGCGCCGATCAGCGTCCGTTCGACGCCCTGGGAGAGGTGGGGGCTGTACCCCACGGAGGTGACCCATTCGGTTACCGCGTCGATCTGCTGCTGCGTTGCGTTTTTTTTCATCAGGATGATCATGCTGCACCTCAATCCAGAAAAAAGGCCGTGGAGCGCTCGGCGCTGTCCCCACGGCCTTCCACAAACAAAAAAGCCATGGACAGCGTCTTGGTCTGTCCATGGCTCGGTTGGTTCGGATTTTTAGGTTTCCTTACGTCCTCCTGAGCAGCGGACAGACCGGCGCATAAAAGGTATAAAACCAATACCAGCT
>JBFYYH010000096.1:0-4137 GCA_041310125.1 Syntrophaceae bacterium
CCGGGAGCGAATGGGTGCAGGGGTTCTACTCGAAGGTCGCGCCGGTGTGGGCGGACCGCACCAGTCCGGCGTACCTTTTCAAATAGCCTTTGAGTTCCCGCTGGACCGGTTTCCAGTCGGCGAGGCGTTTTTTCATCTCTTCCTCGGAGATGAGGAGGTTGAGCTTTTTCTCCGTGATGTCGATCTCGATGAGGTCCCCCTCCCGGACGACCGCGATGGGGCCCCCTTCCGCCGCCTCCGGAGAGATGTGGCCGATCGCCGCGCCGCGACTGCCGCCGGAGAAGCGCCCGTCCGTGAGGAGCGCCACGTCCCGGTCGCGGCCGATTCCGGCGATGGCCGAAGTCGGCGAGAGCATCTCGCGCATGCCGGGGCCTCCCTTCGGCCCTTCGTAGCGGATGACCACGACGTCCCCCTTCTGAAGTTTTCCATCCAGGATCGCCTGCATCGCCGGTTCCTCCGAATCGAAGACCCGGGCCGGGCCGGTGTGGCGGAGCATGGCGTCGTCCACGGCGGAGCGCTTGACGACGGCCCCCTCGGGGGCGAGGTTTCCGAAGAGGACGGCCAGGCCGCCCGTCTCGTGGTAGGGATGCTCCAGGGGGTGGATGATCCTCGGATCGAGGACCTTTTTCCCCGCCAGGTTTTCGCCGACCGTCTTCCCCGTGACGGTCATCGCGCCGGTCCGGATCAGCCCCTTGCGGGAGAGCTCCTGCATCAGGGCGGGGATGCCCCCGGCCTGATGCAAATCGCTCAGGTGGTGGGGGCCGCCGGGCGACATGGAGCAGAGGTGCGGGGTTTCGTCGCTGAAGGCGTTGAAGGTCTGGAGCGTCAGCGGGATGCCCGCCTCCTTTGCGATCGCCGGCAGGTGGAGCGAGGTGTTCGTCGAACCGCCGAAGGCGAGATCCACGCGCAGGGCGTTTTCGAAGGCCTCCCGGGTGAGGATTGCGGAGGGTCTGATGTCCCGCTCCACCAGCTCCATGATCCGGACCCCAGTATCCTTGGCGAGGCGGATCCGCTCCGCCCAGACCGCCGGGATCGTCCCGTTGTAGGGGAGGGCCATCCCGAGGACCTCCGAGAGGCAGTTCATCGAGTTCGCGGTAAACATCCCCGCGCAGGAACCGACGCCGGGGCAGGCGCATCCCTCCGCCTCGCGCAGCTCATCCATCGTCATCGCCCCGACTTTCGCCTTGCCGACGTATTCGAAGACGGTGATCAAGTCGATTTCTCGGCCCTGAAATGCACCGGTCAGCATCGGTCCGCCGCTGATCAGGATGGCCGGGATGTCGAGGCGCGCTGCGGCCATCAGCATTCCCGGGACGATCTTGTCGCAGTTGGTGATGAAGACCAGCCCGTCGAACGGGTAGGCCATCGCCATCGATTCGCAGGAATCCGCGATCAATTCCCGTGAGCTCAGGGAGTATTTCATCCCCTCGTGTCCCATGACGATTCCGTCGCAGATCCCGATCGTGGAGAACTCCAGCGGCGTCCCGCCGGCGATGCGGACGCCGGCCTTGACCGCCTCCGCGATCTGGTTCAGATGGAGATGGCCGGGGATGAGCTCATTCGCCGAATTGGCGATGCCGATCATCGGCCGCTCGATCTCCCGGTCCGTCAACCCCAGGGCCTTGAAGAGGGAGCGGTGGGGGGCCCTCTCCAGCCCCTTTTTCATTTGGTCGGAACGCATGAATCCCTCCTTTTTTCAGCAGGCCGCCTGTCTGTCTTCTTCGGCTTCCTCCTCGTCCAGGGCGGACAGCAGGGCCTGGCAGGTCGGCGACAGTGCGACCCTCGTATCGGTCACGGAAATGGCGTTTTCATCGCAGACGCCCACGCAGGTTTGACAGCCCATGCACTCCCGCTCCGAAAGGAGCGCCGCCTTTCCGTTGTGCATCCGGAAAAGGCCAACCGTGCAGACCTCCAGGCATTCCTCGCAGCCGTTGCATTTCTTCCGATCCACGGTCACTTGATAAGCCATGGCGAATCGTGGGACTCCTTTCGATAAATCGGGTTATTGCATCAAGGATGCAATTTATTAGCACAAGTTTTCCAGGGATACAAGCGCAAATATGTATCCAAAGTCGAGGGGACCCGTGGAAAAAAGAATTGCGGCGCGGAAGGAGGAAAAATGCGAGCGATTCTCAAGTTTGTTATAACCTCTCGCTATTTTTAGAGATAAAAGATCTTGACAAGGTTTTTTAAATGGAATAAAAAAATGCTGTCTTGCCGGCACACCTTTAAATTGGATACAATCATGAATGGGATTTCATCCGCAAGATCCAAAAAAAATGGGCTCTCCGTTCGGGAGAAGACCTACGAATACCTCAAATCCAACATCCTCTCCGGCCGATTCACCGCCGGCGAGCGTCTCGCCGAAGAACATCTCGCCGAAGAGCTGGGCGTCAGCCGCACGCCGGTGCGGGAGGCCCTGCACAAGCTCGAACTCGAGGGACTGATTGAGCCCCTCGAATCCCGCGGCTTCTGCGTGCCCCACGACTCCCCGGAAGAGGTCGAAGACCTGTTCGACCTGAGAACCGTCCTCGAAGGGTATACCCTGAAGCTGATCTGCGAACGGATCACCGACGAGCAGATCGAGCGGCTCGAAGGGGTGATCGGCAAGGCGGAGGCTTCCCTGCGGCGCAAGAGGATCGACGAGGTGTTTCAGTGGAACACCGAATTCCACGACATCCTCCACGGCATGGTGGCGGACAAGCGCCGTTTCCACAACCTGATCGTCAACATGAGAAAATACGTGCTGCGGTATCGCAAGGACACCCTCCAATACCTCGGCGCGGCGAAGAGAGCCATCGACGGCCACCGGCAGATCGTTCTGGCCCTGAAACTGAAGGATCCGGAGCTTTGTGAACGGGTAATGCGGGTCCATATCCGGCAGGCCAAGGAGGACGCCCTCCAGACCAACAGCGAGGCGAGGTAGGGGGCTCCCTTTTTGATTGCGGGCTGAACTCTCGGTCGAATGGCGATGGAAGATCCAGGAAGCAGCGAAAGGCAATTGAATGAGGAGGTAGTATGAAGGCAGACAAGGACAAATGTATCGCATGCAAGAGATGTTTTCCCTACTGTCCGATGGGGAGGATTCAGACGTACGAACGGCACAGCCAGATCCCCGGCCGCGTCTACATCGAGATCGACCAGGATGCCTGCACCGACTGCGGGATGTGCCTGCGGGCGAAGATCTGCCCGGTGAACGCCCTCTTCCAGCCGGAAGAACCCTGGCCCCGCGAGGTCCGCGGCGTCCTGAGCAACCCGATGATCGAGTTCATGGGCTCCCAGACGCCCGGCCGCGGAACGGAGGAGATGAAGACGAACGACGTCAAGGGCACCTTCCTCCCCGGCGAGGTGGGGGTGGGGATCGAGCTGGGACGGCCCGGCGTCGGCGCCTACTTCCGCGATGTCGAGGCGGTGGCCATGGCCCTGATGAAGGCGAACTTCGGATATCAACTGGCGGCGGAAAATCCCGTTACCCACTTCATGTCCGACAAGACGACCGGGAAGCTCCGCGACGACGTCCTCGGCGAGAAGGCGACCTCGGCCATCATCGAAGGGAAGTGCAAACTGGAGAAGCTGCCCGTAGCCCTCAAGATTCTCCAGGAGGTGGCCAAGAAGCTCGACACGGTCTTTACCGTCGAGGTGATCACGAAGGTGCCGCCCGAGGGAGAGATTCCCATCGTTCCCGTGCTGAGGAAGATGGGCATCTGGCATTCCATCAACAGCAAGAACAATATGGGGCTGGGCGAACCGCACTTCAAATTCTACAGCGACGAGCAGTAAAGGAGGCAAGCCATGACACACAGTCTGCACCGCAGGGGTACCCGGGAGAGCCTGAGCAACGATTTCGTCGTCCTCGGCTGCCCGGCGACCGGCGTCAACAAGAAGGGATCGGCGCCCAAAACACGAAAATTCCTCAGCATCTGCTACAAGCACGGCCCGATCAACCTGGGCGACATGAAGACCGGCAACATCTACAATACGACGATGGACGACATCCTGAGCCGGGTGACGGACGGGACGATCGTCGAGTGCACGTTCGACAACCGGGAGAAGATCGTCTCCCTGTTGAAGGAGCTCAACGAAGACCGGCCCGGCATATCGGTCTTTCCCCAGGTGCCGAGCGAGTATTCCAGTGAA
>JBFYYH010000097.1:0-4010 GCA_041310125.1 Syntrophaceae bacterium
CCGCAATCGGAATCACCCTGATCGGATGCGCCATGTCCCTGATCGGCTGCGACCTCCAAGACAGGCTGCTTTACTACCCGGAATCCCGCATCCCCTCCGCAAGGGAACTGACCGCCCTGAACCTCCGGTTCTGGCCCTCCGGACCCGAAGGCTATCGCGGTTTCAGCGGCGCTGCCGAAACCGCAACCGCGAGGGGCACGGTGATCGTCTTCCACGGGAACGCCGGTACGGCGGCCGACCGGGGATACTATCTTCCGGCGTTGAACGAACGGGGATACCGGGTCATCCTGGCCGAATATCCGGGATACGGAACGCGGAAAGGGGCGCTGGGAGAGAAGTCCTTCGTGGACGACGCGCGAGAGACGATCCGGATTGCATCGAAGCAGTACGGAGAACCGCTCTTTCTGGTCGGCGAGTCCCTCGGATGCGGCGTTGCGGCGGGCGCCGCCGCCGATCCCGCGCTGAAGATCGACGGGCTGGTGCTCATCACGCCCTGGGACACGCTCAGGAGCGTCGCCCAAACGCATTTTCCCTGGCTCCCCGTCGGTCTGTTCCTGAAAGACCGGTACGACAACCCGGAAAATCTCCGGTCTTTTCGAGGAAAAATCGCGGTTGTGGGCGCGGAGCGCGATGAGATCGTCCCGATCCGCCACGCCCATGCGCTTTTTCGCCTGCTGCGCGCCGAGAAAAGGATGTGGGTTCTCCCGGGAACGGGGCACAACGACTGGCCGATGCGGGTCGATGCACGCAAGTGGCTGGATTGGATGGATTTTATCGGAGAAAAGAAACCCTTGACAACGCCGTAAAAAGGTATAAATAAGCACCGCATTCTGGTTGTCCATGTCATAAACCATAAAACCATTCAAAGGAGGAGTCACATGAAGAGTTTCAGGTACTGGGTATCGTTGATGGTGGTTCTTGCGCTGGCCCTGGTCTTCATCGGCTGCGCGAAAGCCCCCGAGGCCGAGCAGAAAGCCGCTCAGGCGGCGATGGATGCCGCGATGAGCGCCGGCGCGGACAAGTACGCCGCCGCCGATCTGGACGCCGCCAAGAAAGTCTGGGAAGCGGCCGAGGCCCAGATGAAGGACAAGAAATACAAAGAAGCCAAGCCGGCCTATGTGGAAGCCAAGTCCGCCTTCGAGAAGGCCGCCGCCGCCGTCGAGGCAGGCAAGAAGGCCGCGACCGAAGAAGCGACCGCCGCTGTGACCGCGCTGGAGGGGGCGTGGAAGGCCGTTGAAGCTGCCGCCAAGAAGGTCGAGAAGAAGATGAAGGAGAAGAAGGCCGCCTGGGATGCGGACGCCAAGGCGTTCGGGGAAAACCTGAAAGCCGCCAAAGAGATGATCGCCGCCGATGCAGCCGGCGCAAAGGCAAAGGCTGGAGAACTGAAGGCCGTCATCGAGAAGTGGGAGGCCGCCCTGAAGGAACTGGCCGCCGCCCCGGCCAAACCGGAAGCCAAGAAGAAATAACCAGCTTCCTGTTCGGGAATATTCATCCGGAAAAAGGCGTTCCGCGTTTCGTCGCGGGGCGCCTTTTTCTTTCGGTCAATTCAGCGCCACATCCAAAAACCATCATCACCGTGAAGCCCCCGCGGGAGGTGCTCCGCCCTGCCCGTTGGAAACAGAGCCCGGGGCGCTCCCCTCCGCGATCGCCCGGAGAATGGCGGCAACCGCCTCCTTGTGCTCCGCCATCACGAGCTTGACCCTCGACTCTCTGCCGACGATCAGGCGTCCGAGGGCAGCGGAGTCGGTTTCCAGAAGGCATCCGAACAGTCGGGGGGCGTGCTCCTCGATGAGCCCTTCGACGTGCCGGTAAAAGCGCTCGGCGCCGTCGTTTGAAAAGAGGATCAGTCTCGAAACCCGCTCCCCGTGCGGGGCGCCCTGGCGCTCCCGGACATGTTCGATCCCCTTCCTCTCGCTCGCCAACCTCTCCCGGACCGATTCGAATCCGCAGCGGATACGGCCCCGGAGCCTGGCCTCCCGGAGCGCCCTGATCAGCGGTTCGCTCATCGCAATCGCCGGCACATCCAGCACGCCGCCGGCCCAGAGCTTCCGTCGGCGGTCCGCCAGCGTCCGGCGGATCTCTTCCGCCGCACCCTCGCCTTCGAGCGCCCTGGGGAAACGGATATCGAAATCCATCGGCAGCGCCTCCTCCATTTTACATTGCGCCGGCATTATGGTATTGAACCCCGACAAATACAAGCGGAACCATGAACGGGTCCAAACCATGCAAAAAATGACCTCCCCCGTCTTCGGCTTGGGTCAGTGCACCCTCGATTACCTCGGGAGCATCGCGGCCTATCCGCCTCCCGATGTGAAATGCGAGTGCGGGGAGATCATCGTCCAGGGAGGGGGCCCGGCGGCCACGGCCCTCGTCGCCCTCAACCGCTGGGGGCTGTCCTGTTACATGGCCGGCGTGGTGGGAGACGATCCGTTCGGCGCCGCCGCCCTGGATTCGCTGCGCCGGGAAGGGATCGACACGGGCGGTATCGTTCTCCGGAAGGGCCATGCCTCGCAGTTCGCCTTCATCGTCAGCGAGTCCGGCAGCGGCCGCAGAACGATCTTCTGGCGGAGACCGACCGGAATGCCTTTGCAGCCGGGGGAGCTGGACCTGAATGTCCTCCGGAGGAGCTGCGCCCTCCACACGGACGGCCTTTTCCTGGAGGCATCCCTCTTCGCCTGCCGCAGGGCCAGGGAGGCGGGCGTTCCGGTCCTGGTGGACGCGGGAACGCTCCGGGAGGGGATGCTCGATCTGGTTCCCGCGAGCGACTGCTTCATCGTCTCGGAGACCTTCTCGCGTGCCCTGGCGGAGGATCCCCTGGAGAGCTGCCGCATCCTCTTGGGACGGGGATGCCGTTTCGTCGGCGTCACCCTCGGAGCGAAGGGGTATATCGCCCTGGTGGACGGCCGGGTCATCCAAAAGGCCGCCTATCCCGCAAGGGCGATCGACACCACCGGCTGCGGGGACGTGTTCCACGCGGGGATCACCTATGGCCTCGTCCGGGGTTGGGACGCGGAGAAGTGCCTCGACCTCGGGGCCTGGGCCGCCGCGCGGGTCAGCACCCGGATGGGGGGACGGGCGGGGATCCCCGACCGCCGCGAACTGGAGGAGAGGGGGCTTGAAAAGTCTGGCGTGGGCAATCCTGAGCAGGAAGGATAATATGAGTGAATATGTCAAGATTCCTGCCTTGATCCTGCGTGGAGGAACCAGCAAGGGGGTCTATTGGATGGACAAAGACCTGCCTGAAGCTCCAGGAGAAGCTCCCGGGAGTGGAGCTGCGGCCCGCCAAAAGACACGGAACGATCCCAGGGTAAGAGACGCTTTTCAGGGAGGAGACAAAGGAGATGACCATGATCAAGAAGATAGAGCATGTCGGCGTGGCGGTGAAGAGTGTCGACGAATCGATCCACGTCTTCCGGGACATTCTGGGGATTCCAATGGAGAAGGTCTACGAATCGGATGCGATCAAGACGAAGATCGCCTTTTTCCCGGTCGGCGGCAGCACGATCGAACTGGTCGAGCCGCTGGACCCGGAGAGTCCGGTGGCGAAATTCATTCAGAAGCGGGGAGAGGGGATCCACCACATCTGCCTGGGGGTGGAGGATATTGAAGCGGCGCTGCGCCATTACGAGTCGCAGGGCATCGAGCTGATCAACAAGACGGCGCGCAAGACAGAGGACGGGCGCCTGATCGCCTTCCTGAACCCGAAGAGCACCCACGGCGTCCTGATCGAACTGGAGGAGATGGGCGCCCATCCCGACTTTTGAGGGCACTTGTCGGACCATCTGGCGCTGGCCGAAAAGGAACCGGGGTACATCCCCGTCGCGATGGCGGAATCCGGTTCGTTTCATCTGCGATTGCAGCAATCCGGAAGCATGAGGGAACAAGGCGGGACAGAGGGAGGGCGTTATGATGGTGAGATTGTCGGACGGAGGGGCTTTTATCCTGCGGGGTCGCATGATTCTGGAGAATGCCGACCGGATGAGCCCTGGAGAGATCGACGGACGAGATCG
>JBFYYH010000098.1:0-3307 GCA_041310125.1 Syntrophaceae bacterium
GCATCATAAAAAAAGCCCTGATTTGAATCCCCTCCAGCTGGAGACAGCCTGCCGGCTTTCGGGGGGCGGAATCCCCGTTCAGGAGAGGGCTTCCTCGGGATGCGGACCTTTTTCGACCCTGCGCTTCCCCGCGAAGGCCCTCCCTGCAAAAAAGGGGAATGGCATTTCGTGACCCTTGTCGCGTAAAAATTGTGTTGACAAACGGGATTCGTTTTCGCTATGGTGCGCGTCTAAATTTTTTCGTGAAGAATAGGAACAAAACCATGTACGCAGTCATCAAAACGGGCGGGAAGCAGCACAGGGTTTCTGAGGGAGACGTGATCGCCGTCGAGAAGATCGGCGGGGAGAAGGGGGAAACCTTCGTGTTCGACCAGGTCTTGATGGTCGAGAAGGAGGGCGACGTCCGGGTCGGAAGGCCCGTTGTCGAAGGTGCGAAGGTCGTCGGCGAGATCCTCGCCCAGACCAAGGCCCCCAAGCTCACCGTGTTCAAGATGAAGAAGAGGAAGGGCTACAAGAAGAAGACCGGCCACCGCCAGCAGTTGACGAGCATGAAGATCAGGGAGATCTCCATTTAAAGGGAGGACATCATGGCACACAAGAAGGGACAGGGAAGCTCCCGGAATGGAAGAGACAGCAACACGCAGAGGCGAGGCGTCAAGGCGTTCGGCGGAGAGAAGATCAGCGCCGGCACCATCATCGTCCGCCAGGTCGGCACCGTCTTCCATCCCGGCCGCAATGTCGGGCTGGGCAAGGACTACACCATCTATTCCAGGATCGACGGCATCGTGAAGTTCGAGAGGCTTGACAAGAAGCGCAAGAAGGTCAGCGTGTACGCCGCGGCGTAGAAATCTTTTCTTTCACCGAGCGGGAGGAGAGCGGAAAATGGCCGATACCGGACGCGAGACCGGAGTGGTCAAGTGGTTCAACGACAAGAAGGGCTACGGTTTCATCTCCAGGAACTCGGGGGACGACATCTTCGTCCACCACAGCGCCATCGCCGCGGAGGGCTTCCGCAGCCTGGCCGAGGGCGACCAGGTTGAGTTCGCAATCAAGCAGGACCAGAAGGGCCTGGCCGCAGTCGAAGTCCGTAAAATTTAAGGGGAAGCAGGGGAAGAGATCCCCTGTTTCCGGAAACGAATGGGGATAGCTGCCCTGTTTTTCCCGGGGGAAAACAGGAGAGTCGTCCCCGTTTTTGTTTGAGCGAGCGGTCATCATGAAATTCATCGACGAGGCCAAGATCTACGTCAAGGCGGGCGACGGCGGCCGCGGATGCGTCAGCTTCCGGCGGGAGAAGTTCGTCCCGCGCGGCGGGCCCGACGGCGGCGACGGAGGCCATGGGGGAGACGTCATCGTTCGGGCCTGCGCGAGCCGGCGGACACTTCTGGACTACAAGTTCCGCCAGCACCACGTGGCGAAGCACGGCGGTCACGGCGAAGGCGCAAAGCGAAGCGGCCGGGATTCCGAGGACGTCGAAATCCTCGTCCCGGTGGGGACGATCGTCCGCGACGCGGAGACCGGGGAGATCCTCGCCGACCTGACCGCCGACGGGGAGTTCTTCATGGTCGCAAAGGGCGGCATGGGCGGCCGGGGCAACGCACGGTTTGCCACCGCCACCCGTCAGGCTCCCCGCTTCGCCCAGCCGGGCATCCCCGGAGAAGAGCGCTGGATCACGCTGGAGCTAAAGCTCCTGGCCGACGTCGGGATCATCGGCCTGCCGAACGTCGGCAAATCGACCTTCATCTCCCGCGTCTCCGCCGCCCGGCCGAAGGTCGCCGATTACCCGTTCACGACGCTCGTCCCCCACCTCGGCGTCGTCCGCTTCAGCGAGGACGACACCTTCGTGGTCGCCGACATCCCCGGGCTGATCGAGGGGGCGCACGAGGGGCTCGGGATGGGGACGCGCTTCCTGCGCCATGTCGAGCGGACCTCCGTCCTGCTCCACATCCTCGACATCTCGGACGAATCCCACCGTGGCGCCTGGCGGGACTACGAACTGATCAACCGGGAGCTGGGGCTTTTCAGCCCGAACCTCCTGAAGAAGCCGCAGGTCGTTGCGGTGGGCAAGACCGACCTCCCGCTCACCCGGGAGCGGATGAAAAAGGAAATTGACATCTTCACTAAAAAGGGCATAAAATTACATGCATTTTCGGCGGCGACCGGGGAGGGGATCCCGGCTCTGCTCCGGGAGATCCGGGAACGGATTTCCCCGATCCACCCACCGGCCGGAGTGGAGGGGGGGGCGGAAGAATCCGAGGGGAGAACAGCATGAACAGAAAGGCGCATCTTGCGAACGTCCGCAGGCTCCTGATCAAGGTCGGCAGCGCCGTCCTGACAGGCGAGGACGGCCTCGACCTCCAGATCATCGAACAGCTCGTGGACGACATCGCGGCCATCCGCGGGCGCGGCTGCCAGGTTGTCCTGGTGAGTTCCGGCGCCATTGCCTCCGGGAAGCACAGGCTGGGGATCGCCGGGAAGCTCAAGAGCATCCCCCAGAAGCAGGCGGCGGCCGCGGTGGGCCAGGGCCGGCTGATGCGCGTCTACTCCAACGCCTTCGGGAAGCACGGCCTCTTTGTCGGCCAAGTGCTGCTGACGATGAGCGACATCACCGACCGCAAACGCTTCCTGAACATCCGCAACACCCTCTTCACCCTGCTGGAGTGGGGGGTCATCACGATCATCAATGAAAACGACACGGTGGCGGTCGACGAGATCAAGTTCGGCGACAATGACCACCTCGCGGCGATGGTCGCCAACATCGTCGAGGCGCACCTCGTCATCAACCTGACGAGCACCGACGGGCTCTACGACCGGAATCCCGCCGACTCCAAGAACGCGAAGCTCATCCCCCTCGTCCGGGAGCTGACGCCGGAGATCGAGGCCGCCGCAGCCGAGGAGGGCACCTCCATCGGCATGGGCGGGATGAAGAGCAAGGTCCAGGCCGCCAGGAAGGTCACCGCCTCCGGCATCCCCTTCATCATCGCCCCCGGCCGGCGGCCGGGCGTCCTCCGCGAGATCCTCGACGGAAAGGAGACGGGGACCCTTTTCCTGCCGAGCGAGACCCACCTCAACAGCCGGAAATACTGGATCGCCTTTACGCTGCGGTCGCGGGGAAAAATCTGGATCGACGAGGGGGCGAAGGAAGCGATCCTCGCCGACGGCAAGAGCCTGCTGCCCTCCGGCGTGACGCAGGTCGAGGGGGATTTTTCCCTCGGAGACCCGGTCACCTGCGTGGATGCGGCAGGGAACCCCGTCGCCAAGGGGCTGGCGAACTACACCGCCGAAGAGGTCCGCAAGATCATGGGCCTCA
>JBFYYH010000099.1:0-3967 GCA_041310125.1 Syntrophaceae bacterium
ATCCACCCTACGCGACGGCCTATTCAAACCGGTGCAAACCGCTTCCCCTGGTCACGGTCTCGGCTCGGGGCGTCCTTTCGGAGGTTCCCTGCATTGAAAGCGCGAAGGCGGGATCCCAGGAACTTTCCGGATTTGTCCAGGAGGGTTTGAAGAGATATCCCCTGGTCAAGGTCATGCTGATGCGGGAGCACGGGACCCTGGCGCTGGGCGCGGATCTCAGCAACGCGTATTACCTCTCCGATCTCGCCGAGGACACAGCGAAGATCGCCTTCATCGAAGGCAACATCAAGACCGCGGACGGATGATCAGGGGGTGATGGGGCAGCTCCTCCCGGGTCATGCCGGAAACGGCCCTGGGAGGGGGTAGTCGGGAAGCATCAAGCGCATCAAGGGTTCGCTCTTTGTCCGTTTAAGACTTGAACGAAGTATTCGGGTGCGCCGATTTGTCCGCCTTTTGAAGCGACCTGAAGGCCTTCGAAGGCCGAACGGTCCGAGAACGCACGACACAGGGGAGCCGCGGGAGTGATCGGCATCAGCAGCTCCAGCGAATGGATCTCCAATTGCCGCAATACATAGCTGCAGGTGTCTCCTCCTGCAACGCACACCCTTTTCATCCCTGTGGTTTCCACCAACTCCCGCAGGATCAATCCCTGCTGTTTTCCAAGATGTCTTCCGACCTCATTGACATCCATTCCCAGGGATTTCATTTTATCCTTGGTTTTTTGGATGGTTGGGTCATCCGGTCCGATGGTCGAAAAGAGGACAATGCTTTTCCCCGCCTGGAGAAATTGAAGCGAGCGTTGCATCACCCGGTTCCGCTCGCCCCCCCCGGTTTCAGGATCGATGAGCAGATCCGTGTTCAGCCGAATCCCTTCAAATCCGTGATCCGTGGCGTACCGGATCTGTTCGGCCGTCTTGTCCGCTGCACTGCCGCTGACGACGATGAGCCGATCCACTGGACCTGCCGGAGGAATCGGGTCCGGTTTCGACACAATCCCTGCGGACTGCCAATAGCGGGCCATCGCATACTCAAATCCTGAAGAGCCAATGGCAAAAATCGGCTGCGGCCCGATTTTTTGATGGATCAACCGGCCGATCGTCATCAGATTCATCTCATCCAGGGTATCAAACAGGACGATCTCATTCCCTTCCTCGATGTACCGGTCAAACTGGCTGGAGATGGACTCAAAGGATTTGCTCAACTGCAGCAGATCCATCAATTCAACCCGTTTCGCCGTCTGTTTGGCAAAATGGATCCGCAGGTCGCCTTCGTCCATCGGGGTAATCGGATGCCGGCTCATCATCGGATGACGATCGAGACGATAGGTCCTGTTTCCCACGGTTGTGAAATGATTGCCGAACACAACATAGCGCCCGATCACAGGAACGCCCTGAACGATGACGGCGAACGGCGGCTTGATCGCCCGGAACGCCAGATCGGCCGCATGCCCGATGCTGCCGATCCGGGGAGACGAGTCGAACGTCGCGCATACCTTGTAATGGATGATCGGGACGCCGAGCTCCTTGAGCAGTTGAAACTGCCCGGGGAGTTCCCCGTTCATCTGCAGGGGGGTCATGGTCCGGCTGGTTCCGGCGACGCCCACGGCCCGAACATTCTTCAATCGTCTTTTCAGCAAATCGGGCTCGGGTCGGTCGAGAAACAACACCGTCGGCACGCCATTGAGCGTCAACGCCTCCATTGCGTCCGCCGAACCGGTGAAATCATCGCCGTAAAATGCCATCAACAGATCGTTCATCTTTCGTCCTTACCAGGCAAGCGGATGGATTTCCGTAAGTTCCCCTCATCGGGATCGCCTCTCCATTGCGGACAGCGATGCTTTGAAAAGTCCTTGACAAGCAACTGGATGTAGGATATCAGACAACCTCCGTTTGGACAACGTTTTTTTCAGATGGGGAAAATATGCTGAAACCCATCAAAAAAGAGAGTGTCCGCAACCAGGTCTTCTGGCAGTTGCGAGATCAGATTTTGCAGCGCGCCTGGCCTCCGGGCAGCAAACTCCCCTCCGAAAATGAGCTTTCCCAGACCATGGGCGTGAGCCGGGTCTCGATCCGGGAAGGCATCCAGCAACTGGTCTCCCTGGGGATTGTCGAAACCCGGCACGGAGAGGGGACTTTTGTCCGCGGGCTGGATGGCCCGGTCCAATTCAATGCCCTCATCCCGCAATTGGTGCTGGAAGACATCGACATCCTGTATGTTCTCGAATACCGGCGCATCGTCGAGAAGGGTGCGGCGGCCTTGGCGGCAGAGCGCGCCACCGACCAGGATCTGGCCGAGATGGAAGCCGTTTACGGACAAATGGTTCAGGTTCGCGACGATGTGGCCGAGTTCGCCCGCGCCGACCTGGAATTTCACCTGATTCTCGCCAAGGCCACCGGCAATCCCGTCATCATCAAGGTCAACAACGTCCTCCGCACCATTCTCGAAGTCTCCATGGAGAACATCGTCAGCACCCTGGGCATGGAGGACGGGCTCCATTACCATCAGCTGATCATCGGAGCCATCCGGGCACGCGATGCGCAGGCCGCGGAAAGCATCATGCAGGAACACGTGGACAGGACCATCGTGCGCCTCAAGGCCGAGGCCGGGCTGGCCACCCCCGGAACGACTCAACGAGGCGACCGGCCGGCACGGCCGAATTTGGAGGAGAGGCTTGCACTCCACCGCGCCTTCTGGGCCCGGAAGAAGCAGCCCCGGCCGTTGGCTTCGTTCCGGGTGGGGGACTTCTTTTTCGCTCGCCACTTCCAGGCCGCCCTCCCCCTCCTGGAACCGGACAAACCCATCTCCCCGGAGATGCTGATCGTCTCCGAATTTCTCCCGGACTATGAGCGCATGTTCCGGGAGGCCGAAGATTTGGGGCAGGACGGCTTCTGGACCGGCGAGCCCTACACCGGAATCCCCTGGATGGAGGCGATCCTGGGCTGCCCCGTCCGCGCCGGCCGCGAGAGTTTCACCTCCAGGGCCTGCTTCTCCGTGCCCGAGGCGATCGAGAGGGCCCGCTTCGATCCGCAAAACCCCTGGCTGGGGAAATATCTGGATTTCACGACCGCGCTGGTGCAGCAGAGCCGGGGCCGCTTCCCGGTGGGAATGCCGATCATGCGCGGTCCCACCGACATGCTGGGCGCTTTGCTGGGGCAGCAGGAGATGGTTCTGGCCCTGATGGAGACGGACCCGCAGGCGATGCGCCGGCTGGTCGAAGGGGTTACCCGGGCCTTCCTCTCCGTGATCGAGGTCCAGCGCCGTCTGATTCCGCCTTTCTATGGGGGGCAGGCCCTCGGATTCTACCATCTCTGGGCCCCCGGCACGGCGATCTGGTTTCAGGACGACCTGTCGGCCATCCTCTCGCCCAAGCTCTACCGGCAGTTCTTCCTCGATTCGGCCCGCTTGATCCTGGCGGGCCATGACCACACCGCCGTCCACCTGCACCCGAACTCCTTTTTCATCCTGGACGAGCTGCTTACCCTCGAAAACCTGAAGGCGGTTCAAGTCAATAAAGACATCAACGGACCGGGCGTAAAAGAGATGCTGCCGGTCCTGGCCAGAATCATGCAAACCCACCGACTCATCCTGTGGGGCGACCTGACCCGCGAGGACCTCGAACAGGTCCGGCAGAATCTGCCCTGTCGGGGACTGGCCCTCAACGTGGTGGCCCCCACCCGGGACGAGGCTGAAGCGCGTCTGAAGTACATTCAGAGATGGGCGTGAACGATTATTCGACCACCCTTGGAGGAGGAGACACACAGTACCGTCTGCAACGACAACCTGCAACCCTTTGGGAGCATTCGCCATGGGCCCTGAAACCGTGATCAAGGAATCCCGACTCGAAACCATCAGCCGGGTCATGGACAAATCTCTCTCTTATATCGTGGCGCTCCTGCTGGTGGTCATGTCGGGGGTCGTCTTCGGGAACGTCTTCAGCCGTTACTTCCTGAACACCACCTGGGGCTGG
>JBFYYH010000100.1:0-3604 GCA_041310125.1 Syntrophaceae bacterium
CGGGGGAGACGATCTTCAGGGCGACCGGGAAGCCGATGGCCTTCGCCGCGGTGGCCGCCTCTTCACCGGTTCTGGCCAGTTGGGCCGTGGGGAGAGGGATGCCGTAGAGAGAGAGGAGTTCCCGCGCCTCCGTCTCGATCAGGTTTTTGCGGCCCGACCGCTTCACCCCGTCGAGCAGCGCACCGGCTGCGGCCCTGTCCGCCGGGATCGCGGGCAGGGGCCGGGCGAGGCCAAGTTTCGCCCGCCGGGCGGAGAAATGGGCCATGCAGGCCAGGCACCGCGCGGCCCGCTCCGAGGAGGGGGTCAGCAGAACGCCTCCCCGGCTGAGGATCTCCATCGAGGGAAAGGGGGCCTGGGCGAAGGAGGTGTGGACCGCGATTGGCTTCCCGTGTTCCCGCATCAGGCGGACCAGCTCGCGCGAGGTCTTCTCCTCCAGCTCTCCGACATGCGGGGCGATGTTCTCCTTGAACCCGCCGAAGAACCCCGTCACATAGACAGAATCGATCGTCTCCTCACCCATGAGGACCTCGATGACCTTGTTGATCATCTCGGGGTTCTCCTCCGCCGTTCCGCCGTAATCGATCGGATTCGAGGCGGGCATCCCGGCGAGGAGAAAGGGGCGGATCTTCTCTTGGGCGGCCTGCGGCAGGACCGGGACCTCCAGGCCGAAGTGCTCCGCGTTGTCCGCGGCGACCGAATTGTCCCCTCCGCCCTCGGAGACGATGGCGACCCGGTTTCCCTTCGGCAGCGGCATGTTGGCGAAGGCCATCGCGACATCGAACATCTCGTCCACGTTGGAGACCCGGACGATCCCCGCCTGGCGGAACGCTGCGTCCACGACGGCATCGTCGGCGGCCAGCGACCCGGTGTGCGAGGCGGCGGCCCGGGCGCCCGCCTGGCTCCGCCCGACCTTGAGGATCACGATCGGCTTGCGCTGGGAAACCTCCCGCGCCACCCGGACGATCTCCCCCCCCTCCTTGATCCCCTCCATGTACATCAGGATCGCCTTGGTTCCCTCGTCCTGCCCCAGGTAATCGATGTACTCGTGGAACTGGACGCCGATCGCGTTCCCCGCGGAGATGATGTGGCTGAGCCCCACCCCGCGCATCTCGGCGTAGTGGGTGATCGAGTCGATGATGTTTCCGCTCTGGGCGATCACGGCGAGAGGGCCTTTCCGGATCGGCGGCACGCCGAGAAGATTCATCCCGCCCGCGGCGGAGAAGAGGCCGGAGCAGTTGGGGCCGATGATCTTGGCGCCCCCAATGGTTGCGGTCCGCAGGATCTCCGCCTCGATCCTCTTCCCCTCTTCACCCGTTTCTCCGAGGCCGGCCGTGATGATCACGATCCCTTTTGCATGCATCTTCACGCTGTCCGCCACGGCCTGCGGGATCAGTTTCGGGGCGACGACGACCATGACGAGGTCCACCTCCTCCCCGACGTCGAGGATCGAGGGGTAGGCCTTTCTCCCGAAGAGGGTATCGCGCTTGGGGTTGATCAGGAAGATCTTTCCCGGATACCCCCCCTGGATCAGGCTCCTCGTCCGCCGCTCCGCCGCCTTGCCGGGGACCTCGGAGGCCCCGATGACCGCGACGGAGGCGGGCCTGAAAAGACGGTTCAACGACTCCATGGCATTCTCCTTTCCATTGCCGATCCGTATTCGACGACTTCGCAAAAAGTCCGGATGCTCAAGTTGCGCTTCACCCCTTGTCGTTACGGCGTGCGGCAAAGCACGCCGACCGCCTCGGATTTCGCGTGCCTTGCCTGCGACCTTTTTCTACGAAGCCGTCCAATTTTAGGCTGTTGCAACTTTGCTGCAAGTTTGCCGGTATTCGAAACCGCGGCGCCGTCAAGGGGAGATAGAGGTGGAGAGCAAGAAATCCTTCTATGTTGCCGCCGGTTCAGAGATTCGGTTTGCCGCGCTTGGGTCTCCGTTCGTTGTTTCGGTTCCGGTGATCCGCGTAAGGGATGACGTAAATCTCCTTCTGCTGCCAGAGGGTTTCCCTTTCCTTGAGCGCCTTCATGGTCTCCTCGGGGTCCTGCACGCTGAGCGCCGTCAGGAGGGCGTTGACCAGGCTCATCGCCGCGGTGAACGACTCGATGAAGGAGTCCAGCCGGGAATGGACGGGCAGGACCCAGTCGGCGTTGCGGGCGAGGGGGGAGAAGGGGGAATCGGTGATGGCGCCGACCCGGGCGCCCTGTTCATGGGCGTATTCCAGCACGTCGATCGTCAATTTCGTGTACCGCGGAAAACTGATGCCGATGACGAGATCCTCGCTGCCCATGCCGTGAAGGGTGTTCCAGACATCCCCGTAGCCGGGGATCACCGCGGTGGCCTGTTTCTTCAGAAAGCGCAGGTAGAGGGAGAGGACGAGGGCGGGGGCGTGGGCGCCCCTCATCCCCACGACGTAGGTCCTCTTGGCGCTTTGCATGTCGGCGACGGCCTGGTGGAAGGTGTCCAGGGAGATCTCCTGCAGGGTCCGCGAAAGGTTCCGGATGTCCTCCTGCATGACCTTCGTGAGAACGTCCCCGTCGCTCCGGACATTGCGGACGGTTTCCTCGAGACGGGTGACCGTGGTCAGGCGGTCCTGGAGCTTCTCCCTCAGCATCCTCTGCATTTCCGGATAGCCGTCGAATCCGAGGACCTGCGCGAGCCGCACGATCGTGGCCTCGCTGACGCCCACCTGCCTGGCCAGCTTGGAGGCGGTGAGGAAGATCGCCTCGTCGTAATGATCCATGATGTACTGGGCCGCACGGCTCTGGGAGGCGGTCAGTTGGATCTGCTTGTCGGCGATGAGGGTCGGGATGGGCATGAAATAATTCCTTCATATAAATTATCTGTTGGAGGAAATATTTCATGGCGAGGACGCCTTGTCAAGCAAAATATTTTGAAAAGAAAATGAAGGTGTTGCGGATTCCCGGCAGCGGTGGAGAAGAACAAGGTGCTGTAAAGAGGGGTGGGGGAGAGCCCCCACCCCTCAGGGTGGAACGGATCGGGTCTGCCCTCGACGGGGTTTGTGCGGGGATCAGTAGGTCTTCACCATGCCGCCGTCGAAGAGGAGGTCGCCGCCGACAAGATAGCGGCTGCGCTGCGAGAAGCCGAAGACGAAGAGGTTCGCTACCTCGACGGGAGACATCATCTCCTTGATCCGCGACTTCCCCAGCATGACGTCCCGGACGACCGCCTCCTGCGTGATCCCCCGCTGCTTCGCCTGGGCGGGGATCTGCCTGAGCGCAAGCGGCGTCGAGATGAAGCCGGTGCTCACCGAGAAGGAGCGGATCTTCCCGCCGCCCTCCGCCGCGATCGACTGCGTCAGGCCGCGGATCCCGAACTTGACGATGTTGTAGACCGGCTTGTTGAGGGTTGTGATGTGGGCGTGGACCGAGGCCATGTTTCCGATCGCGCCTTCGCCGTCCCGGCTCTTCCGGATGTGGGGGATGACGAGCTTTGAGAGGCAGAAGGGCGCCCGGAGCATGATCGCCTGCATCAGGTCGTACTTCTCCATCGGGAAGTTCTCGATGGCGTCGATATGCTGTATCCCGGCGATGTTGGAGAGAAATTTGATCTTCCCCATCTTTGCCGCCTCGGCGACGCAGGCCTCCATCC
>JBFYYH010000101.1:0-3450 GCA_041310125.1 Syntrophaceae bacterium
CACATCATGTCGCAGCCTCCCCGGCCGCGGCACTCGAAGGCGCAGTGGTATTCGTCGGGAGGCGGGACATGTTCCGTTCCGGGCATCAACGGCCCCATGTCCTGGCGGAAGATCGCCTCGCCGCCGATCGAGATCGCGTCGAGCGATGCCCCGTGAAAGGAGTCCCACATGGAGATCGTCTTGTGGCGGCCGGTCGCGATCCGGGCGAGCTTGATGGCCATCCCGATGGCCTCGGCGCCCCCGGGGCACAGCAGGACCTTGCTCAGGTCGCCCGGGGCGATTTCGGCGAGCTTGCGGGCCAGCTCGACGGCGACGCGGTTGGTGTAGCGCCGTGTGCAGAAGGAGAGATCGTCAAGCTGTTGCTTGATCGCGTCGATGACCGCCGGATTGGCGAAGCCGACCTGGTGGACGTTGTTCCCGTGGAAGTCCATGTAGCGGCGTCCCTGGAGGTCTTCGATCCAGATCCCGCCGCAGGCGCGCAGGGCGTTCAAGCAAGGGGTGGAAAGGGACTGCCGGAGAAAGTGTTTTTCGTCTTCCGCCAGCAGCGCCCTGGTTTCCGCGTCGAGATGTTTCTCCTGCCACTGCCTGCGCCGGGGGGAGATGTTGATGTCGCCTTCCGATCGGTGAAGCTTTTCCATCGGGGATCGCCTCCATGAGAATAAGAGTGGAAAGTCGCGGAATTTCCGTAACATCCCGGCTTCCTGAAGTCAATCCCTCTTTTGTTATGGGTTGGATCACTTTTTTTCCCTTGATCTGAAGCGGTGTACGGGAAACAATCATCCGCCAAGTCCAGCGAAAGGCGAATGGCGCAGGCTGCCTGGAGAGGCGCGGGTCCTGCCGGGCCGTTTTCTTTCCGACCCCGACCGCAGGGGACATTGGTCAGGGAGGTTCTGCATGAGGAAACCGAGGGGCGAAAACCCGGTCCTGCGTCCCGAGGCCGAACAGGGGGACGTCAACACCACACCGGCCCGGCAGACCTACTGGGAGAGAAACCTCGCCGGCGAGTCGAGACGGTGGTTCGAGGAGGACAGGCGGTACTTCCTCCACCAGAGCCTTTCCACCCCGGTCCTCAATGTGATCGCCCGCGCCGAGGGACCCTGGATCGAAGATCTCCAGGGGCGCCGCTACCTCGACATGCACGGCAACGGGGTCCACAACGCCGGCTTCAACCACCCGGAGGTCATCCAAGCCGTCCGGAAGCAGCTGGACGAGTCGCTCACCTTCTGTCCCCGCCGTTTCACCAACATTCCCGCCGTCCAGCTCGCAAAGAAACTGGCCGAGATCGCCCCGGGGGACCTCTGCCGCTCCCTCTTCTGTCCCGGAGGGACGGACGCGATCGAGATGGCCCTGAAGCTCGCGAAACTGGTGACCGGCCGCTTCAAGACGATCTCCTTCTGGGATTCCTTCCACGGGGCCGGCTTCGGCGCGGCGAGCGTGGGGGGCGAGGAGCATTTCCGGGGCGGCCTGGGGCCTCTCCTCCCGGGGAGCTTCCATGTGGAGTTTCCCAACTATTACCGGAATCCCTGGGGGTTCAAGAAGGAGGAGGAGGTCGACGCCGAGTGTCTCCGGCAGATCGAACTCATCCTGCGCCGGGAGCCGGAGATGGCGGCGGTGATCGGGGAGCCGGTTTCCGCGAACCCCGTCATCCCCAGCAGAAACTACTGGGAAGGGGTCCGGGCGCTGTGCGAGCGGTACGGCGCCCTGCTGATCTTCGACGAGATCATCGAGGGGTTCGGGCGGACGGGGAGGATGTTCGCGAGCGACCATTACCTGACGCCGGACATCCTGGTCCTGGGGAAATCGCTCGGCGGAGGGATCGTTCCCCTGGCGGGGATTGTGACGCGGGAGAAGTACAACATCTGCGCGGACCGCTCCATCGGCCACTACACCCATGAGAAGAACGCCCTCTCCGCCGCCGCGGCGCTGGCGGAGATCGAGGTGATCGAGAAAAACAACCTCTGCGGCCATGCGGCGCGCCTGGGGGCCCACGCGCTGGAGCGGCTCCGCGAGATGGCCGATCGGCACCCCATGATCGGCTGCGTGATGGGGATCGGCCTCCACATCGGCATCGACCTCGTCCGCGACCGCGCGACGAAGGAAAGGGCGACCCGCGAGGCGGAGAGGATCCTCTTCAAATGCCTGGAGCGGGGGCTCGCCTTCAAAACGATCGAGGGCAATCTGATCACCCTCCGTCCGGCCCTCGTCATCACCCGGGAGGAGATGGACTGGGCCCTGGACATCCTCGACGAGGCGATCGGGGAGGTCGAGAGGGGTTCCGACTGCTGACGGATTACTGGCGTCCTCCCTTCCTGAAGAATCTCCGCAGCGGCGTCTCTTATAGCTTCATCCTATACGTATCATTTGAACAATCCATTTGACAAAATCGCAAACTTTTTTTATCGGACTATTACAGGGCATTTAACACGTCCAAGGGCGTTCGATCGGTGGCAGCGAGAAGGCGTTTCCGGATAGAGAGATAGAAGATCGATCGCCACAGAAGGCTATCGGTCTGAAGCAGCGGACATTCTCCCTAAAATGATCAACGGCTTCCTTTTGGCCTGCGTCATCAACCGTGTTTTCGGCTTTTGCCGTAAAGGTTTGCTGCGGTTCTTCATGTCCGGTGTCTTCTTCCAATCGACCGTTCTCTCCATGCAGCAAGGTCAACGGCAATGGATTTTATGAAGGAGGATGTATGACGAACTTTTTGGACATCTGTGAAAAGGCGATCCATGGCCCAATCATGACCGAAAAGGATTTCGACATGAAGCTCTTCATGCCCAAGGTCAATGAAACGGTCCGCAAGTACGGCATTCGATATGATCGGGACAATCCCGTTCCTTCGGATGACCAGGCGGCAGACAATCTTTTCTGCGCCGCCGTTGAATTCCTGTCGTCCGTCGGGATTTACTGCCAAGACACCAATCGTCTGATTCAATTTACCACCGAAGAAATTCTCGACGGGATCGCCAAGGCGTCCGGCCAGTGCCGTATGGGGGAAGGAAAGGATGCCAAGGTATTCGGTATGCGAAAACCCGATGATCCCAAGGTTCCCTGGCTGCACGTGGGTTCAGGGATCGTGTCGACGACGGAAGAGATGATGACGAACAAGATCGAGGCCTACGCGTCCATTCCCGAGGTCGATTCCATCAGCATTCCCGCACTGGACAGCATCCGGGGGATTCCCGTGGCGGCCGGTTCTCCGGTCGAACTGTACGCGGCGATCCGGGGTGTGAAGATCGGACGCGATGCCCTGATCCGCGCCGGCAGGCCGGGATTGCCGATCTGCAACCTTGTTTCGACGGCTGCGTCGGCGGTGACGACCATCGCGGCCAGCGCCCCTCAGTTCGGTCTCAGGCCAACCGACGGCTGGCTCTGCGGAACGGTCGCCGAGAACAAATTAGAATACGGAACCATGAACAAAATAGCCTATCTCCTCAATTGGGGAGCCAA
>JBFYYH010000102.1:0-6323 GCA_041310125.1 Syntrophaceae bacterium
AAGGGCTGGGGGGAATGGCAGCCCAGCAGGCGGACGCCTCCGCCGGCGTCCACGATCATCTCGCGGGCCGCTTCGCTCATCTCGTTCGCCCCGCGGACACGGATCTTCAGGCTTGCGAAGACGGTCTGAAGGTGGGGGCTCCTCGCCCAGACGGCCGGCTGGAAACGGTTCTCCATGTCGCCTCTTCTCCGGATGGACGAAAGCCCGGCCAGAGAGACCGGGCTTTCGCGGTGATTGGTGGCGGTGCAGGGAATCGAACCCCGGACACTACGGATATGAGCCGTATGCTCTAACCGGCTGAGCTACACCGCCCGATTCTGGAAGGCGCCCGCGCGGCGTCTGCGCGGCCGGCGGGGGACCTCTTCTCCTGTTTCAGGGGCCGAATCCTTACAACAGACCTTCGGACTTGTCAACCCCCTATTGCCCCTTCATCTTGTAGGCGACGATCACGCTCCGGTCGCGGATCGTTCCGCCCACGGAGAGCACCAGGCCCAGGACGATCTCATTCTCCCCGTCGTTGTCGATGTCCTTGAACTGGTAGTCCGCGACATACCCGTTGATCTTCTTCGTCCGCCAGTTTTCGACCACCCCCATCCCGTCCCAATCGAGGTTGTAGACCTCCGCGGAGCTGAAGAGCTTGATGTTCTGGAAGAGACGGGCCGAGGAGGAGCTGTTCTTCACGATGATGATCTCCCGCTTTCCGTCCTTGTTCGTATCGTAGGTGAGGATCCTCAGGTTGATGTAGTTGGTCTCGTTCGCGTCTTCCGCCTTGTTCGATCCACTCTGTTTCATGGGTTCGATGTGGGTGTTGCTGCCGCCGAAGACCTCGTCGCTCTTCCAGATGAACTCATCGCTGCCGCCGACGATCGCGATCTTGGAGAGGGGCTTCTCCGTCTGTTCGAAGATGCACAGATAGTCCCAGTCGTTGAGGGCGATGACCCTTTCCGTTCCGCCTGCGCCCAGCTTCTCCAGGGTGAGGCCGTAGACGGAGAGGCCCTGGGGGATTCTCATCCGCTGTCCCTCCTGATAGGCCCCGTTCCGCCAGACGATTTCATGGATCTGGGTGTCGAAGGTCTTTTCCATCCCCCGTCTCTGGCCCATCAGGATGGGCGCCCCGGAGGCATTCTCGATCACCCGGAGAAACCAGGGAAGCCCCGAGGCGATCGTGACGAACTTCCCGTCCCGGAACTCGACCACGAAGGAGCGGACCTGGTCGCCGGCCAGGCAGGAGACGATGATCTCCTTGAGGCCGTTGCGGTTGATGTCGGCGACATCGACGCCGATGTAATTCTCAAAGGATTTTCCGGGGATCTGCTGGATCAGGTTGAAGTCGTCCCCTTTCTTCTGATAGATAAGCACCTTGTTCGGATCGATGATCACGGTTTCGTTCAGGCCGTCCCCGTTGACATCCCCGATGTCCATTCCGCGGAATTCATTGGGAAACTGCTTGCTTTTCCAGAAGGTCTCCCGGTTGAGCGGCTGCTCTGCGTTGATGAAGTCGGGATTGATCGTCGAGGTGAAGGTCCCTTTCTTCGCCCCTTTCATCCCGGAGATGATCTCCGCTTCGCGGGCGGTCTGGGCGGGCGCCGCCCGCCGGGAAACGATGATCTCCTTTGAGGTCGGCGAGGAGAGAACGGCCTGGGGCGATCCCCCCGTGATATGGGTTTCGATCTTCTGGGCAAAGTCGTTGATCTTCGGGATCACCTCGTCCATGTTCTCGCACTGGGCAACGGCCGTCAGAGCCGGTTTGGAGGCGGCAACGCCGTGGAGCCTTCCGTCGATGCTCAGGCTGCTGCCGATCTTGGTGATGCTGCCCCAGACCACGAAATCCGCCTTCAGTTTTTCTCCCAGGGCCTGGACGTCGGAAAGGGCGGGTTCCCGGCCTCCGATCTCCTTCAGTGCGGCGAGGAGGCTGTCCCGCCCGACCATCTCGATCTTATCGCTGACCGAGAGGCGCGAGGAGAGCATGTCTCCGATCCCCTGACGGACGTAATCGATGTTCTCCGCGCTGTGAACAGCAAAAGGCAGTACGGCGACGACGCTCTTCTCTTTCGCCCAGACGGGCTGGACCGTCCCGATGAGCAGAAGCAGGAAGGCGATCCATTTGCACGCATTTTTCATAATCCATCCCCTATCCGGATATCGCAAAATCCTACGAGTGGGGTTTCTAACACGACCGGAGGGAGAATTCAAGGTGGATTTGGTTTTTCACAGCGGACCGACGGGAAGGCACAAAACAAGGGGCGCGGGCCATTCAATTTTCCCCGTCCTCCCCTTTGGAGGGAGACGCCTCGCCTGCGAAAAAGGGGATGGTCAGGTTGTAGATCCCGTATTCCATGACCGCGCGGATCGGGAAGGGGGCCTTTTCGAACACCTTGAGCATGGCCTTGTTGGCGGCCAGCACGTCTGCCGTGAAGCCCTCGATTCCCTGTTCTTTCGCAATCCGGATCAGCATCTCGAAGAGGAAAGTGGCGATCCCGTGCCCCTGATAGTCTTCGTCCACGATGAAGGCCACGTCGGCGAAGGGGCGGTTGTGATGGCGGACATACCGTCCTTCGGCGATGAGCCTCTCGTCTCCCGCCTCCCCGACCGTGCCGACGACGGACATGATCCGCTGATAGTCCACGTTCACGTATTCCTGCATCTTGCGGTGGGGCATGGTCTTGATCGGACTGAAATAGCGGTAGTAGACGGCGTTGTCGGAAAAGCGGTAGAAGAGCCTCCTCATCTCCTCTTCGTCGGAGGGTTTGATCGCGCGGAAGCGGACCCTGTTTTCCCCCTTGAAGGTGTGGGTGCAGGCCAGTTTTTCGGGGTAGAGGGAACCCGATTCGGAGAGGTAGATCTGATCGGCGTAAAGAATGTTGGCATCCTTGGCCTGTCGGATCAGCTCCGCCCGGTCTTCCGGGTGGGCGATGTCGATCAGCAGTTGGGCGCGCTCGCGGATGGTCCTTCCGCTCATCGAAGCGATCCCGTACTCCGTCACGATGAGGTCCAGCGATTCCCGGTCGGTGTATTGGCTGGGAAACTCCTCCACGGAGAGGAGGATGTTGGACTCTTTTTTCAGGTTCCGGCTGGGAAGGGCGAAGATCGTCCTTCCTCCCCGGGAGTGTTCGGCGCCGGCGAAAAACTCCTGGGCATGTCCCGGACCGGGGGTGACGTTCCCCTTTCCGACGTGCAGCGCGATTCCCCCCATCAGATCCACCTTGCGCGCCGGCAGAATGGCGATCATCTTGTCGTTGAAGCTGATCCGCTGGTGGTCGGAGACCACCTCGATCCCCTGAAATTCGACCAGCGGGTTTCGGTGAAGCCAGCGCATCAGTTCCGGTGTTCCCTGGGCATAGGCCGTAAGGGACTTGTCCCGGAAATAGTTCTTTTTCCGGTTGGTCACGGCCCCGCATTTGATCAGGTCCATCAGCGGATCGGTGAAAAAGTAGGTGTGGACGCCCAGGTTCCGCTTCCGGGCCAGATGCTTCCCCAGTGCCTCGAAAAGGGCGCCGGAGTAAAAAGAGATGCAGCTTCCGTCCTCAATGACGGAGGCGTCGTTGGCGTCCCGCTGGTCGACGACGGCGTCCACCGGCCAGCGGGGGAAATAGATCGGCGGTTCCGTGGCCCGCACCAGATGGTCGAAACTGTCCAGATGGACGAAGGTGTTTCCCATCGTCCGCGGAACCAGGCTGTTGACCTCGCCCACGACGATCGAGGCCTTTTCCATGGCGTATTTCGCCACATCCACCGAAACGCCGAGACTGGCATAGCCGGCCTTGTCCGGCGGCGTGATCTGGACGAAGGCGATATCCACGCGGATCGCCCCGGACTCCACCAGCTTGGGGATCCGGGAGAACCGGCAGGGGATCATGTCCACGGAGCCGGAGGTAATCGCCTCGCTGGCCAGCCAGCCCGAGAAGAAGGTTTTGAGGCGGTACTTGTGATCGCGGGCGGCATCCCGGAAGGAAATGGCGTCGCCGAGACTGACGATCTGGACCAGTTCCAGATCGGTCAGGTTGGGCATCTCCGATGAGGTGAGCTGCTTGACCAGGGTCCGGGGTTCGGCGACACCCGTCCCCAGGAAGATGCTCATCCCCGGCTCGATCCGGGAAAGGATCAGGTCGGGGGAAACCACCTTCTTTTCCCACCCGGAATCGACGTCGTCAAACATGATGCGATCTCCTTATTCCGATCAGCCGACCCAGGGGAAAGCACCCTCGCATGACAGTTCCGCGAGGCTTTTCCTGGGGGAGGGGAATTCCCGTTCCTGCAGGTTCGGCGGGAGAAGATTGCGCTCGCCCGGCTTGCCCACCGCGATCATCGCTTCGACCTGGTAGCCGTCAGGGATATTGAGAAGCTCTCTTGCCCGATCGTAATCGAAGCCCTGCATCCCGTGGACAACGAGACCGAGGAGGGAGCCCTGCAGCGCGAAGTTCTCCCAGGCGGCGCCGGCGTCGAAAGAGTGGGTGCGCGACGGCTTCCCGTTGAAATCGAAGGTCGTTTTGGAGACCGCCACGACGAGGACCGCTGCGCGGACCGCCCAGATCCGGTTTCCCTCCGCCAGGAGGCCCAGGAAAAGGGGCCAGCTCTCCGTGCCGCGGCATGCATAGAGGAAGCGCCACGGCTGGTTGTTGTTGGCAGAGGGGGCCCAGCGGGCGGCTTCGAATAGCCTCCGCAGGATTTCGCCCTCGATGGATTCGCCGGACATTGCCCGGGGAGACCAGCGGTTGAGGAACAGCTCGTCCACCCCATGCTCTCTTTCTCTGAAGGGAATATCCATGAACTTTCCTCGGGAATCGCTTGAATTCTGCCAGACCCTTGAAGAGGGCGCTCCCTCCGCGCGCCGGACATTGTTCGACCCGAAAAATCTCCAACGCGCTTCCGGGACCCGATCTATCCGTGGTGCAGGGGTCTCCCGGTGACGACGGACTGAAGATACGGTGCGGCGTCCGTTTTGTCAATCCATTTCCCGAAACCATCCGGGAGGAGGGGCGTTGCAGGCGCAGGTCCGACGGGGAAAATTTCCGGACCCTTCCCGCAAAATCCTTGACTCCGCCGCCCGCTCATAATACATTGCGACCCATCGCGGAGGCCCCGCGACATGGGGCGCCGAGGCGTCAGAGCGCGGTCGATTCGGACGACAACCAAGGAGGGGGGATTGATACCGAGATATTCAAGGGCGAAGATGGAGGCCATCTGGGGGCCGGAAAACCGCTACCGGAAATGGCTGGATATCGAGATTCTGGCCTGCGAGGCGATGGCCCGGCGCGGGGAGATCCCCGAGGAGTCCCTGAAGAACATCCGGGAGAGGGCCGGTTTCGACATCGAGAGGATCGATGAGATCGAAAGAACCACGAAGCATGACGTGATCGCCTTCTTGACCTCCGTCACGGAGAAGGTCGGGGAGGACGGGCGGTTCATCCACATGGGCCTCACCTCATCCGATGTCCTCGACACCTCGCTCGCCGTTCTCCTCTGCGAGGCGGCCGACATCCTCCTCGAGGATCTCGACGCCCTGCTCGAAGCGCTCCGCCAAAAGGCCATGGCGCACCGCAACACCCTGATGATCGGAAGGTCGCACGGGATCCATGCGGAGCCGATCACCTTCGGCCTGAAGATGGCGCTCTGGTACGCGGAGATGCAGCGGAACCGGGAGAGGATGGTCCGGGCCAGGGAAACCATTGCCGTGGGCAAGATCGCCGGGGCGGTGGGAACCTTTTCCTTCATCGATCCTTCGGTCGAGGCGTATGTCTGCGCAAAACTGGGTTTGAAGCCCGCCCCCGTCTCCTCCCAGATCGTCCAGCGGGACCGCCACGCCGAGTTTTTCACGACATTGGCGATCATCGCCTCCTCGCTCGACAAGTTTTCCCAGGAGATCCGTCTTCTCCAGAGGACCGAGGTTCGCGAGGTGGAGGAGTATTTCTCGCCGGGCCAGAAGGGGTCTTCCGCCATGCCCCACAAGCGGAACCCCGTCCTTTCGGAAAACCTTTCCGGACTCTCCCGCCTGATGCGCTCCTACGCCCTGGCCGCCCTGGAGGATGTGGCGCTCTGGCACGAGCGGGACATCAGCCACTCCTCCGTGGAGCGGGTCATCGGACCGGACGCGACGATACTCCTCGATTTCATGCTGAACCGCTTCACCGGCCTGATCGAGCGGCTCGTCGTCTACCCGGAGAGGATGGTTGAAAATATTCGGATGACGAAGGGGGTCATCTTTTCGCAGATGGTTCTTCTGAGGCTGATCGAAATGGGCATCTCCCGGGAGGATGCCTATGCGATCGTCCAGCGCAACGCCATGAGGTCCTGGGAGGAGGGGAGCGAATTCAAGGAGTTGCTCC
>JBFYYH010000103.1:0-5830 GCA_041310125.1 Syntrophaceae bacterium
AGCCTTCCCGGATTGCGGCCGGCGTCATCGATTGCAGCCAGAGGCGCTCGGTGCGTTTGTCGATCCCCAGGTGCTTCGTGATGTAGGTGAAGATCAGTTCGCCTTCGCGCCCCGCGTCGCAGGCGTTCACGATGCCGGCAATGTCCTTGCGCTTGGCCTCGCGCTCGATGATGTCGAGCAGTTCGGAGCCCCCCTCGCGGGCCGTCTCGTCCGGATCTTTTTTCCTCCGGAAGCGGCCCTTGGGTCCGTCGCTCCGGGACGGCCGGAGCGGGAAGGTTTCGGGCAGGATGGGGAGGGTTTCCAGCCTCCAGAACCCGTACTTCTTCTTGTCCAGATCCTCGGGCATGCAAAGCTCCACGAGGTGGCCCGCGGCGGAACAGACGACCAGATCCTCGCGGTCGAAGACCTTGCCGCGCGCCTTGAAGCCCCCCAGGGCCTTGGCGATGTCGCGGGCGACGGACGGTTTTTCGGTGATCACGAGCTTCCTGGACATCGGCGCCGTTTTTCCTTTTCAAGGGGATTCAAGGAACTTCACCCGTGGCGTCGAGTCGCCGCACGCGGCAATCGGCAGCCGCCAATGACCGGCGGGGGCGTTCCGAAAAACCCATAAATTATCGGTGCGTTCGGCCATAAAACCCGGGATCTTCGGCCGCGCAAGGATGGTGGTATATATGGCAAAGATCCCCCGGAGTCAATGGGAAACAGCATTGCCCCGCGGGATGGGAGAAGAAAGAAAGAGAAAAGGGGAGAGAGAGCGGGATCCGGAGGCGGGGGGGGGAACGGAGGACCGATCCGGGGAAGGGGAACCCCGCAGCAGGTGATGAGGAGGTCTCGAGAAAGAGCCGAAAAAGGCTTGACAGGGTCCCTCCGCGGTGCAATATTTCCGCCGTATTTTGATTCGGGAACAAAAGGGTTCAGAAACGATTGGCCAGGGTTTAAGGGGGATCGATTTCCACCCTTTTTTTATGACGGCTTCGTAAAAAGTCCGGATGCTGCGTTGCGCTTCATCCCTCGTCGTTGCGGCGTACGGAAAAGTACGCCTAACGCCTCGGGGTTCGCGCGCCCTGCCTGCGGCCTTTTTACGAAGCCGTCCAAGATTCAAGGCTTTTTTGTGACTTCTTGAGAGTGTCTTTTATGAACGGAGGGGGCATGGGGCAGGCGGCGTTCGACAACGAGAAGTATCTGCGGGAGCAGACGGAGGCGATCCTGGAGCGGGTCCGGCGCTTCGACAACAAACTCTACCTCGAATTCGGCGGCAAGCTCCTCTTCGACTACCACGCCTCCCGCGTCCTGCCCGGCTACGATCCGAACGTCAAGATGCGGCTCCTCCAGGAGCTCAAGGACAAGGCCGACATCCTCCTCTGCATCTACGCCGGGGACATCGAGCGCAAGAAGATCCGGGCGGACTTCGGGATCACCTACGACTCCGACGCAATGAAGCTGATCGACGACCTCCGCGGGTGGGGGATCGAGGTCCTCGGGGTGGTGATCACCCGGTTCGAGAACCAGCCCGCCGCGCAGCTCTTCAAAAACAAGCTGGAGCGCAGAAACATCCGCGTTTACACCCACCGCTTTACCAAGGGGTATCCGACCGATATCGACGCGATCGTCAGCGACGAGGGGTATGGGGCGAACGAGCGCATCGAGACCCAGAAGCCGCTCGTGATCGTGACCGGTCCCGGGCCGGGGAGCGGCAAGCTCGCCACCTGCCTTTCCCAGCTCTACCACGACTACCGGCGCGGCGTCGCCTCCGGATACGCCAAGTTCGAAACCTTTCCGATCGCGAACCTCCCGCTCAAGCATCCGGTCAACGTGGCCTATGAAGCGGCGACAGCCGACATCCGCGACTTCAACCTGATCGACCCCTTCCATCTGGAGGCCTACGGAAAAATCTCCGTCAATTACAACCGGGATGTGGAGGTGTTCCCGGTGCTCCGCAGGATCCTCGAGAAGATCACGGGCAAGGAGGCCCCCTACCTCTCCCCGACGGACATGGGGGTGAACCGCGTGGGTTATGCGATCGTCGACGACGAGCTCGCCCGGCGGGCCGCCTGCGAGGAGATGATTCGCCGCTATTACCGCTACCGCTGCGAGTACGCGATGGGCTTTGCCGATGCCGAGACCGTCCAGCGGGTCGAGCTGTTCCTGAAGGACTTCAACCTGAAGCCGGAGGACCGGCGGGTGGTGGAGCCGGCGCATCGGGCCGCCCTGGAAGCGCAGGCGCTGGAGAAGGGGAACGAGGGGATCTTCTGCGGCGCGGCGGTTGAACTGTCCGACGGGAGGATCATCACGGGGAGCAACTCCCCGCTGCTCCATGCCGCTTCGAGCCTGGTCCTCCACGCGGCCAAGCAGCTCGCGGAGATCCCGGAGAAGATCAAGCTTCTCCCCGCGAACATCACCGATTCCATCTCGAACCTCAAGACAGAGATCCTCGAGGAGAAGTCGGTCAGCCTCGACGTGGAGGAGACCCTGATTGCCCTTTCCATCAGCGCGACGACCAATCCCGCGGCCCAGTTCGCGATGGAAAAGCTCAAGGAGCTCCGCGGGTGCGAGGTGCACATGACCCACATCCCCACCCCGGGGGACGAGGCGGGCCTGCGCCGCCTGGGGGTCAACCTGACGAGCGAACCCAACTTCTCCACGAAGAGCCTCTTCGTGATCTGACCCCCGGAAGCCGGTCCCCCGCAGCAAAATGACCTACACGATCACACCCGCTTTATTCTCCCGGTAGATGGAAAGAAGGAGGAGGATGACCCCCGCGCAGAGGGTCACGAAGAGCCAGGCATAGCCGTACACCTCCGTCCGGTCCACGAGCAGGCCGAAGAGCGGCGGACAAAACATGCTCCCCAAAAAGGCGAAGAAATAGCCAACCCCGGTCGCCAGTCCCGTCGACTCCTTCCCCACCGCCTCGCCGAGGAGGATGAGGAAGATGGCGTTCCAGCCGATCCCGCTGATCCCGAAGGCGAGGATCGCGGCGACCAGCAGCGGGGAGAGGACGGGGAAGAAGGAGATCAGCCCGAGGGTCAGCGAAGAGCCGAACAGGATCAGGGCGATCCAAAGCATGACCCCCTTTCTCCTTCCGCCCAGAAGGTGGTCGCTCGCCAGGCTCCACAAAACGCGGCCCCCGGCCCCGATCAGGAACGAGAGGGCGAAGAACTGCCCCGCCCGGACGATCGGGTACCCCATCTCCCGGGTCAAAAAGAGGATCAGGTAGGTGGAGAAGCAGAACTGGCTGGCCATGAAGCAGAAGCCGATGCCGCCCAGGATCAGCATCTCCCGGTGCATCGCCATCCGAAAAATCCTTCTCCAGGCCAGGGGCGCGGAGGAGAGGGAGGATCCGGCCGGCGATTCCCGGAGCAGCCGGTAGATCAGGAGCGCGGCGGCCGCTTCGACCAGTCCCACCGCCAGGAAGCTCTGGCGCCAGGAGAGGGAGAGGACCAGGGTTGGAAGGAGAATCCCGGCGAAGATCCCGCCGAAGTTTACCCCCGTCTGCTTGATCCCCATCGCCGTCGCCCTCCCCACGGTAGGAAACCAGTCGAGGACGCTCTTGCTCGCAGCGGGGCCGACGATCCCCTGGGCCAGGCCGTAGATCAGCAGGATCCCGAGGGCGACCGGAAAGGAGGGGGCCTGGGAAAACAGGACGAGCATCAGGCCGATGGCGCCGAGGGAGAGCGTCATCATCCGGCGGACCCCGGCGAAATCGACGACCAGACCCGCCGGCATCTGGCTCAGCGAGGCGCCGACGGAGAGGGCCGAGATCAGGAACCCGATCTGAAAGGAGGAGAGGGAGAGGTCCTCCTTGATGAATGGCGCGAGGATGCCGATCCCGGAGAGGTTCATGAAGACCAGCGCATGCACGAGCCAGAGGATTCCGACGATGACCCAGCGGTAACGGGATGTTTGGGTATTTTCCATGTTCCTTCCGTGCGGCAATTCGCCCTGCCGAGGGGTCGCTGATGGTATCGGCAGGGAAGCCGCCCAAACAGGGTTCAGTGGGTTCGAAAGCTCCGTCCGGGGAAGGTTTCGATGCGGCATCCGCGCCGCTGAGCGGATCCGCGCTTTCGTGAAAAAGGGCGTCCCATGATCGTGGGTTGAGATGACGCGGATGAGCAAACCCCTCCTGGCCGTTCCGCCTTGCCCACCGATCTTTGGATGAGACAGCGGACGGGCGAACCGGTCATGCCCTGATTTGCATTCATTTGTCAAGGGCGTCTTGCAAAGCGACCGGCGGTTACGGACGGCCGGCGACGGCCTCCCGCCAGAGGGCGAGGGAGGCGAGGGCGCGCTCGGCGTAATGTACCCCCCGTTCCTTTTTGGGGATCCGCCCGCTCAGAGGAGGGAAAAGGCCGAAGGCGATGTTCATCGGCTGGAAGCCCTTCCGATCGGTTCGGCTGAGGTGGCCGAGCAGGGCGCCGCAGGCCGTCTCCGGCGGCGGTGGGATCGCCTCCTGCCCGGCAGCGATCCGGGAGGCGTGGATCCCCGCCAGAAGCCCCATCGCCGTCGATTCCACGTATCCCTCGACCCCCGTGATCTGCCCGGCGAAAAAGAGTCTCGGATCCGACCGGAGCTGGAGGGTGGCCGTCAGCAGGGCAGGGGCGTTGAGAAAGGTGTTCCGGTGAACGCTTCCGTAGCGCGCAAATTCGGCCCTTTCCAGTCCGGGGATCATCCGGAAGATCCGCCTCTGCTCCGGCCAGGTCATCTTCGTCTGGAATCCGACGAGGTTGAAGAGAATCCCGTCCCGGTCCTCCCGCCGGAGCTGAACGACGGCGTAGGGTCTCCGGCCCGTCCGCGGATCGAGCAGGCCGACCGGCTTCATCGGCCCGTAGGCCAGGGTGTCGATCCCCCGGCGGGCGATCACTTCGATCGGAAGGCACCCCTCGAAGCATTTCCGGTCCTCGAAGTCGTGGAGCGGGACCTCCTGGGCTTCGCTCAGGGCCTTCCAGAACCCCTCGTAGGTTTCCCGGTCCATCGGGCAGTTCAGGTAGTCCGCATCCCCATGGCCGTAACGGGAGGCCTCGAAGACCAGCCTCCGGTCGATGGATTCTCCTTCGACGATCGGGGAGATCGCGTCGTAGAAGAAAAGGGATTCCGATCCGGTGAGGGTCCCGAGCTCCCGGGCGAAGGCATCGGAGGTGAGGGGGCCGGTGGCGATGATCGCTGTTCCCGATCCGGGGATTTTCGTCACCTCCTCCCGGATCAGCTCCAGCGAGGGTTCCGCAAAAAACCGCTCCTCGATGAAGCGGGAGAAGGCGGTCCGGTCGACGGCGAGCGCCTTTCCGGCGGGCACAGCCGTGGCGTCCGCCGCGGCCAGAATCAGGGACTCCATCCGCCGCAGCTCCTCCTTGAGGAGGCCGACGGCGTTTTCCCGGGCGTTGGAGCGGAGCGAGTTGCTGCAGACGAGCTCCCCGAGAAGCGGGGACTTGTGAGCGGGGGAGTAGCGCTTCGGCTTCATCTCGAAGAGGCGGACCCGGCGGCCGCGCCGCAGGAGCTGCCAGGCTGCCTCGCAGCCGGCCAGGCCGCCGCCGATGACGGCAATGGGTTCTTCCGGTACCCTCATGCGGATCAATCCTGAGCTGCCCTCTTTTCATGGGGCGTGTTGCAAATCCATGCAATTACAGAATAGGACCTTGGCCTGACCGGGAGACCTTTTGATCTCCGATGCCCGGCTTTGCAGCCGTGCAAGAGAAGCGGCAGGGCATCATCTTTCGCGGCGGATGAACATTTTCCCCGGCATCTGCCGGATGAGACCGCGGAGCTCCAGAACGAGCAAACCGTTGAGGGCGACCTGGGGCGAGAGGGACGAGGCGGCAATCAGGGCGTCGATTCCCGC
>JBFYYH010000104.1:0-2512 GCA_041310125.1 Syntrophaceae bacterium
TTGGTGTAACTCCATGGGTATAATTCTGTCATCAAGCCATCCAGTGATACCTAAAGTTAAACCTAAAACGTCCGGATTGCAAGAGACATTATGATACCGTATCGGACAGAAGGAAATAAAAAAGCCGCTATTTCAGCGGCTTTTAGAAGAACATCGGACATCGTGAAACAAAAAATGGCGGAAGTGCATGGGAATCGAACCCACCTGAGGAGGTATTAGCCCCTCACACCGGATTTGAAGTCCGGGAGGCCCACCAGTGACCTTGGCACTTCCGTGCGGAAGCTTATAGCACAGCCTTCTTCGGAATGAAAGAGCCCTCTTTCAGCATCCCAATGCCGCCGTCCATGAAAGGGAATCATCCAGGAGCTGGAGTGTGACCGTTTCGAGCCCCAGCGGGGTGACCGCCTCCAGGATCCTTTTTCGGGCTTCTTCGACGCGGATCATGATCCTGACCTCTTTTCCCGTTTGGAAAGGACGCTATCGAAAACGGTTTCCTCTGTCAATAGAGAAGGGGCGGGGACGCTTTTATCGCTTGAATTTGAACAGGCGATATTATACTTCTTTACATTCGCCTCGTCCGGGGACAATGCCCCGGGCGGAACTTTGTGGATTGAGGGGGCCTTGATTTCTTTGCGGAACCGTCTGTGAGAAAGATCGTCGAAATCCGGAAGCACCCGAGCGATCCCGCCCTGCGCGAGCTCCTGGAGAGGTTCGAGCGAGGGGAGGCGTGCATCGTCGCCGGAGGGCTGGAGGGATCGGCGCGGGCCTTTCTAACGGCCCTCGTTTTCAGGCGTCTCAGCCGGCCGCTCGTCGTCGTCAGCCCGACCGAAAAGGAGGCCGCGGCCTGCGTCCGGGACCTCTCCTTCTTTCTGGGCGCGGGGCAGGCCTTTCTTCTGCCCTCCTGGGATCTCCTGACGACGGACATGTTCGCCTTTCAGCGGGAGACGGAACTCTCCCGGATGGAGGCCCTCCACCGGCTCGCCTACGGGGAGCCGGCCGTCGTCGTGGTTTCCGTTCCGGCCCTGATGCAGAAGTTGATCCCGCGGGAGGCGCTTGAGGACTACGTGGAATGGATCTGCGTGGGCGACACCCGGGAGCGGGACGAGCTGGTCGGAAAGCTGGGAGCAGGGGGCTACAGCCGGGTCACGCTGGTGGAAGGGAAGGGGGAGTTCAGCGTCCGGGGGAACGTGATCGACCTGTTCCCCCCGATGGTCGCGCATCCGTTCCGGCTGGAGTTCTTCGGCGACGAACTGGAATCGATCCGTGCGTTCGATGAGGCTTCCCAGCGTTCCCTCTCCGAGGCGGCCGAGGTCCTGCTTTTCCCCGCCCGGGAAGTCATCCTGACCCCCGGGAGGCGGGAGCGGGCTGTCCGCAACATCCGCCGCCGCTCCAACGAACTGGAACTCCCCCGGGGGACGAAGGAGAAACTGGCCGAGATGATGGCGACGGGTCTGGGCGCCTCGGTCAATCCCCTCTTCCACCCTCTTTTCTACGAAGAGGCGGGCGGAGACAACCCGGACGCGAAGGGGATGGACTCCCTCTTCGATTACCTTCCGGGCGAGGCTCTGCTGGTGGTGGAAGACCCGCTTTCCGTCCGGCAGGCGCTGGAGAAGATCGAAAATGACTTCGACCGTTTCCTGTTGAAGGCCCGCGCCGACGAGCGGTTCCACCTGGAGAAGGAGACTTTCTGCCTCTCCGCGGCGGAGATCCCGGAACGCTGGCGGGAGAGGCACCGTCTCCACATCGAGGGGCTTGCCTTGGGAGCCAGGGCCGGGGAGGAGGGAGGCGCGCCCGTCCGCTTTCACCTGGAGAGGGACATCGGCCTCGACGAGGCGGCCCGGGCGGCGGCTGGCGAGGACGGGATGCTCCGGCCGCTCGCGGAGAAGATCCGGGGCTGGCTCCGGGAAGGGGAGCGGGTCGAGTTCGTCTGCGGCGGGCAGGAATGCATGCAGAGGACGGGCCACCTCCTCTCCCGGCACGACCTTCCCGTCCGGAAGGCGTCCGGATCTTTCCTGGGGGGGATCGGGGAAGAAGGGGGCGGAGCCGGGCTGTTTCTCCGGGAGGGGAGGATCGGCGGCGGCTTTCACCTTCCCGGGATGAGACTCGTTCTCCTCTCCGAAGAGGAGCTCTTCGGCCGCAAGCTCCTGCGGCCGCGGGCGAGGCCGGCCCGCGAAGGGTATTTCCTCCGCTCGTTCGGGGAGCTGTCGGAGGGGGACTTCGTCGTTCACACCGACCACGGCATCGGCCGCTACCGCGGTCTCCAGAAGCTCGCCGCCGGCGGGATCGTCAATGACTTTCTCCTGATCGAGTACCAGGACGGGGACCGCCTCTACCTCCCCGTGGATCGGCTCGACCAGATCCAGCGCTACCTCGGCCCCGAGGGGTTCGTCCCGAAGGTGGACCGGTTGGGCGGGACCTCCTGGGAGACCGTCAAGGAGCGGGTGAAGAAATCGGTCCGGGAGGTCGCCGAAGAGCTGGTGGCCATCTACGCCGCTCGGGAGGTGATGGACCG
>JBFYYH010000105.1:0-2931 GCA_041310125.1 Syntrophaceae bacterium
GTCCCGCCGGGAGTCGGGAAGACGTCGGTCGCCAAGTCGGTCGCGCGCGCCACCAACCGGAAATTCGTCCGGCTTTCTCTGGGAGGGGTCCGGGACGAAGCGGAGATTCGGGGACACCGGCGAACGTATATCGGCGCCATGCCGGGAAAGATTATCCAACTCCTCAAAAAGGCGGGCACCAACAACCCGGTCTTCTGTCTGGACGAGGTGGACAAACTCAGCTCCGATTTCCGCGGAGACCCCTCCTCGGCCCTGCTGGAGGTGCTGGATCCCGAGCAGAATTGTGCCTTCAACGACAATTACCTGGAGGTGGATTACGACCTCTCCGACATCATGTTCATCACTACGGCCAATATCCTCCAGACGATCCCCCCGCCCCTCCAGGACCGGATGGAGATCATCCGCCTGGCGGGTTACACGGAGCCGGAAAAACTGAATATAGCGAAGCGGTTTCTTGTGCCCAAGGAGATGGAGGCCAACGGGCTGGAAAAAGGGAGGGTCCTCTTTACGGACGGCGCTCTCTTGACGATTATCCGTCAATACACGCGGGAGGCCGGGGTCAGGAATCTGGAGCGGGAAATTGCCTCCATCTGCCGGAAGGTGGCGAGAAAAATCGTCGCGGACGGGGGGAAAGCAAAGATCCGGATCAGCACGAAGTCCGTTCCCGGGTATCTGAGCGTGCCGAAATTCCGCCACGGGGAAACCGAGGGGCGGGACGAGATCGGTCTTGCGATCGGCCTCGCCTGGACCGAAGTGGGGGGGGAGCTTCTGGCGATTGAAACCTCTCTCATGCAGGGGACGGGCAAAATGATCCTCACCGGGAAACTGGGAGACGTGATGCAGGAATCCGCGCAGGCGGCACTCACCTACGTCCGAGCGAGGGCCGCGACGTTCGGGCTTGCGGAGGATTTCTACAAGGAAACGGATATCCACGTCCATGTCCCGGAGGGGGCCATTCCCAAGGACGGGCCGTCTGCGGGAATCACGATGGCCACGTCGATCGCCTCCGCATTCCTCCGCCGCAAGGTCCGCGGCGACCTGGCGATGACCGGCGAGATCACCCTGAGGGGCAGGGTACTGCCGATCGGGGGTCTCAAGGAAAAACTGCTGGCCGCGCACCGGGGAAATATCCGAACCGTCATTATCCCCAAGGACAATGAAAAGGACATGCCCGAGGTGCCCGCCAACATCCTGAAAGATCTGGAAATCCTCTTTGTGGATCACGTGGACGAGGTCCTGAAGATCGCCCTGCTTCCGCCGGAAGAGCCGCAGAAGAAGGGGGATTCCGAGGAGGCGAAGGGGGGGGCGATTCTTCCGGTTTCGGAAAACGCCGCGCTCCCTTTGCACGCATCTCGGGAGGTCGGGAAAGAACATAATTCTTGACAAGAACAGACAGAGCTGTTAGTTAAACCGCTCGAAAAAACGTGAGTCGGGCGGGTAGCTCAGCTGGGAGAGCGCCACGCTTACACCGTGGAAGTCACAGGTTCAAGTCCTGTTCCGCCTACCATGGAAATAGAGAAATCCTGAAGCCTGACCCTCTCGTCCCGACCTGAGGAGCGGCCGCAGCGGGTTTCAAAGAAGATTAAATGCGGGGTCGTAGTTAAGTTGGTTATAACGCCGGCCTGTCACGCCGGAGGCCGAGGGTTCGAGTCCCTTCGACCCCGCCAATGACGAAAGGGGGTCCGCCAGACATGGTTGACCCCCTTTTCTTTCCTTTCGAAGAAAAGGGGGATCCCCGGTCGGAGAGATACGAGGCGCTCTGAAGGCATTGATCCCCATGATTGAGAAGACTTTCCCATCGAAAAATCGCTTGATTCGACTGGCGCTTGCCGGATCCTCCGGCATTCTTCTCTTTCTCTCCTTCCCAAAATTCGGCAGCGGCCTTTTGGCGTGGTTTGCGCTGACACCGCTCCTTTTTTCCCTGAGGACCGCCAATCCGGCGGAGGGATTTCGGCTCGGCTTTTTCAGCGGTCTGGTCGCCCATGTCGGCATTCTCTACTGGATTGTCCATGTCGTCGTGCAGTACGGCGACCTTCCGCTTTCTGCGGGTCTGCTGGCCATGCTGCTCCTCTGCTCATACCTGAGCCTCTATACGGCGGTGTTTGCCATGGGAGTCGTCTGGTTTCAAAGCAGGGGCGTGCGGCCATTCTTCTCGGCCCCCCCGCTCTGGACGGTGCTGGAGTTTTTTCGCTCTCATCTCCTGAGCGGATTTCCCTGGGAGAATCTGGCCTATTCCCAGTATCTCCACGGCAATCTCATCCAGCTCGCGGATTGGACCGGGATCTACGGGATCACCTTCGCAATCGTTCTTGCCAATGCCTTGTGGGCCGACTGCTTCGCGGAAAGAGATCGGAAAAGGCTTCTTCTAACCGAAGGATTGGCCGTGATCGCCCTGATCGCAGCGATGGTCGGCTATGGACATTTTCGAATCATTGATCTCCAGAACGGCTTGCGCGGGGCCGCAGGCTTTCCCGTGACGCTCGTCCAGGGAAACATCGATCAGAGCGTGAAGTGGGATCCCCGTTACCAGGAAGAGACGCTGGAGATCTACGGATCCCTGACCCTGAGAGAGGAGACCGGCGAGGGGGGGCTGATCGTCTGGCCGGAAACGGCGGCGCCGTTCTATTTCCAGCAGTTGGGTCCGCTGCGGGAAAAGGTGGTCAGCGTGGCCAGAACCGCAGGCAGGGAGCTGCTTTTCGGCAGTCCAGGCTATGAGAAGGCGAACGGCCGGATCGGATACAGGAACAGCGCGTTTCTCCTCGGGCCGGACGGCGTCCCGTCGGGCAGGTATGACAAGGTTCATCTGGTTCCCTATGGAGAGTATGTGCCGTTGCGGACGATCTTCCCTTTCATCGGCAAGCTGGTGGTCGGGGTGGGGGATTTTCAAGCGGGAGAAGCATTTCATCCGCTTCCGGGCAGGGGGCGAGAATT
>JBFYYH010000106.1:0-6158 GCA_041310125.1 Syntrophaceae bacterium
TCGGCTTCCGGTCCATAAAGTGGCGTTCTTTTTTTACAGCCGCGGATTGCCTCGCTCCATCCCCCTGCCGGTGATCACCCCCTTTTCATTGCCGATCATTTACGGTTTTCCGTTCTCTTCCGTATGGTTTCCCTCGTTCTGACCGTAGATCTGCTCAATCTGAATGTCGTAGTGGATCTCCAGTTCCCGCGTCGCCCTTTCCGCATCCCGCTCGACGATCGCCTTCAGGATCCGGTCATGGATGTCGAGCATCAGTTCGATTCGGGAGGGGTCCTTGAGGAAATATTCGCGCCGCATGTTGATCCAGAGGGGCTGGATGGTCATGTCGAGGAGCTTTTCCATGATCGTTTCGATGAGTCGGTTTTTCGTCGCGCGCGCGATGGCGAGGTGGTACTCCTTCCCGTAGCGGAGATAGTCCTCCAGGTCGCCGCGGCGCCCCCGCTCGCACTTTTCTTCCCATGCCTTCTGGATCGCTAAGAGATCGGCGTCCGTGGCGACACGGATGGCGAGACGGACTGCGCCGATTTCCAGCGCCATCCGGGCGTGCATGTTTTCAAAGGGGCTGTCGGACTCTTCGAGGACGTTGAGGGCCTGGCGCATCCGGTCCTCCGTGGCGACGGGAGAGCAGACGTAAGTTCCGTCCCCGGGGCGGCTTTCCAGAACCCCGACGATCTGGAGGGCGCTGATCGCTTCGCGCAGGGAGGGGCGGCTCACCCCCATCTGCTCGGTGATGAGGCGCTCCGGGGGCAGCTTGCTGCCCGCCCTGTATGCGCCGGAATGGATCATCCCGAGGATCTGGTCGGCGATGAAGGAGCTCTTTTTCCTGAAGCCCGGCTGGGTCACCTTTTCGAAGTTCATCCCCTGCCTCAAAATTGGTCTGACCGGTAAGACTGGATAGTCGACCATACGGAAGCGAAAGGGGGTTGTCAAGAAAAATTTTGCACCGAATCAAAAAAGGGGAGGGGACGGCATGAAGCAAGCGGGGCGGGAGAAGATCCCCCGCCCCGGCAAGGATCAGGCGCGTTCGAGGACCGCGGCCATCGAGACGCCGCCGCCGCCGCAAAGAGTGGCCAGGCCGAGGGTCTTGCCGCGCTTTTGCATGGCGTGAAGGAGGGTCACCATGATCCGGCAGCCGGTGGAGCCGACAGGGTGGCCGAGTCCGACGCCCGAGCCGTTGACGTTGACGATCTCGCGGTCGAGCCCCAGCTCCCGCTCGCAGCCCAGGTACTGGGCGGCAAAGGCCTCGTTCACCTCGATCAGCTCGAAATCGGAGAGTTTAAAACCCGATCGCGCCAGGAGGTTCCGGACCGCCGGGACGGGGCTCAGCCCCATGACGGAAGGGTGGCAGCCGCCGCGGCCGACCGCCCGGATCCGCGCGAGGGGCCGGATCCCCAGTTCAGCGGCTTTCTCCGCGGAGAGGATCAGCATCGCGCTCGCCCCGTCGTTCACGCCGGAGGAGTTCCCCGCCGTCACCTTGCCCGTCTTGGGAATGAATGCGGGCGGCAGGGAGGCCAGCGCCTCCATCGTCAGGCCGGGGCGGAAATGCTCGTCCTTCGCGAAAAACACGGGGGGTTTGCCCTTCTTCTGGGGGATCTCGACGGGAATGATTTCCCCGGCGAAGTCGCCCTCCCGGGTCGCCCGCTCGGCGTTGTTGTGGCTGCGGAGCGCGACCGCGTCGATCTCCTCGCGGGAGAGGCCGTACATCTGGGCGATCAGCTCGGCGGTGACGCCCATGATGTAGGGTTTGCCGCGGAAGAGCTCAACGACGCCCCCCTCCCTGACCGGGCCCTTCTCCAGGCCGGGCAGGAGGTGGGAGCCGGCATGGAGGCCGTGGACGATCTCGTCGACGAAGACCTGGTCCTGGAAGCGGCACCCCCAGCGGGCGTTCGGGACGGAATAAGGGATCCCCGACATGTGCTCCATCCCGCCGGCGAGGATCACGTCGGCCATTCCTGCCTGGATCATCGCCATCCCGGAGACGACCGCCTCCATCCCGGAGATGCAGACCCGGTTCACGGTGACGGCCGTGACGGTCTCGGGGATGCCCGCCATCAGCGCCGAGATCCGGGTGACGTTGAGCGCGTCCGTCGGCTCCATGCAGCAGCCGAAGCGGATATCGTCGATCAGGGCGGGGTCGATCCCCGCCCGCCGGACGGCCTCCTTCATGACCACGGCCCCGAGGGCGGCGCAGTTAAGGTCCCTGAGCGAGCCGCCGAAGGTCCCGATGGCGGTGCGACAGGCCGAGGCGATCACGACATCTTTCATAGGGCTTCCTCCTTCAGGTGTAGTGCTGGTATGGGAAGAGAACCGTTCCGGCATCCGGTTTCGGCACGATCGGACGCGTGGGCTCCTTGATCAAACCCTCCCCGAAGACCCTGTTCTGCGGAGGGGACAGCTCGTGTGCAAAGATCCGGAGAAAGCCGGCGGCTATCGCTCCGTGTGTTCGGCGGCCCAGCCGATTTCCAGCTCTGCGAGGCCGGCGGGCGTCGGCACGCCCGTCTCGTCCCAGCCCATTGCCCGGTAGTAGCCCTTCCGGGCCTCGTCGAATGTCCGCGGATCGAGTCCCTTCAGCGGGCCTTCGGACGGGGTGAGGGTGAAGCGCTTCGGCAGGGCATCGTCCTTTTCGGAAAACCCCTCCCGGATGTTGAAGATCTTCGCGAGGGTAATCCCCCGGTCCACCGCCCGCATCAGGTCCGTTTCCGCAGCCTCCCAGCCGGTCACGGCCGCGAACGCCTCCCGGACCTGCTCCCGGCTCCAGGGGGGGAATTTGCAGATTCCCAGGTAGTGGGCCAGCTGGGCGGGGAAACCCTCCCGGTACAGCCTGGCTCCCGTCTCCACGTCGAGGGTTTTCGTATCGTGGATCCCGGTGTTGTGGTCCGCGCCGGTCACGTGCATGCTGTAATGGAGCCCCATCGCCTGCTTGTACCTCGGTTCGTGCATCGGGATCTCCTGCCCCTTCACCTGCATGGCGAATGCCTCGGAACCTTTCCCGATCCGCTCCGCAGCCCGCAGGGTCCCTTCCGCCAGGAGGTCTCCGAAGCCCTTCCGCAGGGCGATCCGCTCGACCATCCGGACCATCGCCTCGGCGTTTCCGAAGCGGAGGTTCAGGCCGTCCGTCTCCTCCCGGCCGAGGATCCCCTGTTCCGCGCACTCCATGGCAAAGGAGATCGCCACCCCGGCGGAGATCGTGTCGATCCCGTAGCGGTTGCATAATTCGCCCGCCTTCATCAGGGATTCAAGGTGGTCGATGCCGCAGTTGGCGCCGAGGGCGGTGAGGGTCTCGTACTCCGGACCGCCGTAGAGCGGATCGACGGAAATGGGCCCTTCCAGTTTCACGACCCGTTTGCAGCGGATGGGGCAGCCGTAGCAGCTGTCCATTTTTTCCAGGTATTTTTCGCACATGACCTGCGGCCGGATCTTCTCCACGCCGGGAAACCGGCCGCCCTTGAAATTCCGGATGGGCAGGTTCCCGCCTGCTTCGTACGCCACCATCTCCGAACCGGTTCCGTACCGCCAGTGCTTCGACTTTTCCTTGTAATTCTCGATCATCCACCGATTCAGGATCCGCAATTTCTCCCGGTCGGCGATCTCCGGCAGACGGGAGCCGCGGACGGCGATCGCCTTGAGCCTTTTGGAGCCCATCACCGCCCCCATCCCGGTCCGGCCGGCCGCATGGGTGATGTCGTTGAAGATGCAGGCGAAACGGACGAGCCTCTCCCCGGACGGTCCGATCAGCGCAGTGCGGATTCCCCTTTCCCCGAGTTCATTCCGGATTGCGGACTGGGCGTCGGCCGTCTCAAGTCCCCAGAGATGGCCCGCGTCGCGGATCTCCGCCTCCCCGTCCCGGATCCTGAGGTAGACGGGGACGGGAGAGACGCCCTCAATGATCAGCGCCTCGAAGCCGGCCCGCTTCAACTCCGCCCCCCAGAATCCGCCCGCCTCGGATTCGCCGTAGGCGCCGGTCAAAGGGGACTTGCAGCCGACGCTGTTTCGGCCGCTCCCCACGAAGGGGTGCCCCGTCAGCGTGCCCAGGGCGAAGACGAGCTTGTTCTCCGGTCCGAGCGGGTCGACCCCCCGCGGCAACTCCTTCAGCAGCACGGGGGCGATGAACCCCCGGCCTCCGAGGTGGCGCCGGTAAAGGTCGTCCGGAACCGCCTCGATTGTCGATTTGCCCGCGGTCAGATCAACGCGCAACAGGTTGCCGTTGACTCCCCTCATCTTCTTCCCCCCTCCTGCGATCGGATCAAGGATGCGGGGTGAGAATAAGGGATGGATGCCGCCCGGTCAAGGGGATTCTGGGATTTTCTCCAGCCGGTCACCGTAAACGTTTTTCCTGTGATGTAATGGTTTTTCTTGCCCAGCCATTATTCAGGCGTCTATTTCTGTCGCTATAGTCAAATTTCTTGACATGAATGAAAAATATTGCAAGTTTCAAAACAGACGGGGCAATGAAAAATATAGTCCAGCCGGTCGCAGACCCGTGATCCGTTCCGGCTTTTCATTGGACGATTAACTGCTTCATGCAGAAAGATGCGGACAAAAGATGAAAAAGCTACGAACACCTGGAGATTGTTTTCTGCACTTGCCCGGATTTTCATCACTGGAGTTACCCCGGTTTGGTGGACAGTTGACGGTTTGAAACGCGAGGAAGGTCGTCATGCTCTGTGAGCCTTGCCGTCCGTCTTTCACCCGTGCTGAGAGGGGACCCTGTTGGTAAAAGAATATCGATATTTGCTGATCGACAAGATTCAACACCTTCTTTATCACTTCATCCGTGCCTACAGCTCGACCTTCCGCCTGCGCATTGAAAATGAGAAGCCCTGGCTGGAATACCTGAGGAAAGACGGTCGCGTTCTACTGTGTTGCTGGCACCAGCAATTCTTCGCGGCCATCCGCCACTTCAAGACCTATGCTCCCCTGCACCCCGCCCTGATGATCAGCCAGAGCAGGGATGGTGACATCATCGCCGCTATCGCGGAGAAATCCGGATGGAGAGCGGTCCGTGGATCCTCATCGCGGGATGGGGGCCGGGCCCTAAAAGAGATGATTGAACATCTGAAATCCGCGGGTCTTGCCGCTCACGTCGTTGATGGACCAAGGGGTCCGGCCGGAATGATCAAGGCAGGGGCGGTCAGCCTGGCTCGATCCACGGGGGCTGTTGTCGTCCCGTTCTACGTAACGTCCGACCGTGCTTGGTATTTCAACAGCTGGGATCGGTTCATGCTGCCAAAGCCCTTTGCACGTGTGACCCTTTGCTTCGGTGACATGATCGATTTGACATCCAAGGAGAGTGACAAAGCGAGTGACAACGACTTTGAGCACCACCGGGTTCATCTCCAAGAGATCATGCAGCCCGGCCTGCTCACTTGAGTCGTGCACTACGAGTCGTGCACGTACAAATATCTTCCTCAATTGTTCCAATCAGCCAACCCATACGCCCCCTGAATGCTGAATGATCTCCTCTCCGGCAATTCCGGCTATCCTCGGGACTCTGACATGACCGCATAAAACCCAGAAAAATACGGATCACCGGAAAGAGCTGTCCAGGTGAAGTCAGAAACCTCCGCTGCCTCCCAAATCACCCAGATCGACCATGCACACAAAAATGATTCCCTCAGGCCTCCATCGAAGGCAGGCCACCGCGGCAAATGTAAAAGAATTGTAAATTGGAAGTTTTCCTTTGTCTTTTCCCCCGTCCCGTATTATGAGGCCACACCGCCATCCCTTTTGGGGACATCCGGTCATGACAGCCCTTCGTCGGACCGGAATCCTTTCCCGAGGGCGGATGAACCCCTCCGGATGGCCGGATGAAAGGAAACATGAAGATCAAGCTGAAAGAGTCTTTCAATTTCTATTCCCATCTGGCAGGCGTCGTTGCCGCAGTCATGGGCACTGTCTTTCTGGCGCTGGTCGCGAACTACTCGACCTCGACGTTGATCACCGCCCTGATCTATGGATTCTCGGTGGTCTTCCTCTTTGCGGCGAGTTCCTTTTACCACGCCTTCAAAAAAGAGGAAAACGAGCTCTCTTTCTGGAGAAGGATGGACCGCTTCGCCATCTTTTGCATGATCGCCGGCACTTACACCCCCGTCTGTTATCTGTACCTGGATGGCCCCTGGCGCTGGTCGATGATGGCAATCCAATGGGGGTTGGTGGGA
>JBFYYH010000107.1:0-3124 GCA_041310125.1 Syntrophaceae bacterium
CTCCGGTCATGCACCTGAATCAAAAAAAAATGCACCAGCCTCTGGTGCATTGGATGGAAGATGCTCTTCCCCCGGTCCGCTTTCACTGTCTTGACCGACTTTGATCCGCGTCTCACGCGCATCCCCTCCTCCACTCCCTCATCTCTGGTGGGCCCACCTGGGTTCGAACCAGGGACCGACCGGTTATGAGCCGGTGGCTCTACCAATTGAGCTATGGGCCCTTTTTTCTGCAGGATGAAATTACCTCATTTTAAGGTTTGACTTTCTATCCCCGTCTGACGGTCTTGTCAACCCCCAATTTACCCTCAGGGTTCCGAGGGCTTTAAAATCCGTCTCCGGGAGGGGTTGCGGAGTTTCCGGCCCGCGGCGCCCGATTCGATCTGTTTCGCCCTTTCCCGGCTCAGCTCCAGGGATTCCCTCGATTCTTCCGCCGAATAATCCCCCCGCTCGCTGATTCCGAAACGCATGCGGAGCACCTTTTCCTCTCTGGGGGTCAGTGTCGCCAGAATCTTCCGGGTCTGTTCCGCCAGATCCATGCTGATCGTGGCTTCCGAAGGCGACATGATTTTCTTGTCCTCGATGAAATCTCCGAGGTGGCTGTCTTCCTCCTCCCCGATGGGGGTCTCCAGCGAGATGGGCTCCTTGGCGATCTTGAGAACCTTGCGGACCTTCTCCAGGGGAAATTCCATCTTGTTGGCGATCTCCTCCGGATTGGGTTCTCTTCCCAGTTCCTGCACGAGATAGCGGGAGGTCCGGATCAGCTTGTTGATCGTTTCGATCATGTGCACCGGGATTCGGATCGTTCTTGCCTGATCGGCGATCGCGCGCGTGATCGCCTGACGGATCCACCAGGTGGCGTAAGTGGAGAACTTGTAGCCGCGCCGATACTCGAACTTGTCCACCGCCTTCATCAGGCCGATGTTGCCTTCCTGGATCAGATCGAGAAACTGCAGACCGCGGTTCGTGTACTTTTTCGCGATGCTCACCACCAGACGCAGGTTTGCTTCGACCAGTTTCCTTTTGGCGATCTCCGCCTTGATTTCACCCGTTTCGATCGCCACCATTTTCTTCTTGAGTTCCGTTACGGACAGGCCGGTCTCCTGGCTGACCTTCTTGAATCTCCGGTTGGCTTCCTTGACGGTCCTTTCAGACGATCTCAGTTTTTCCTGCGAAACCCGGAGACTCTTGGCCACCCTTGCCGCGTTTTTGGGAGAGCGGTTCATCTTCGACCAGGCGCTTTCCATCTGGGTCAGAGAGAGTCCCGTCGCCTTCTTGCACCGGTTGATCTCCGCTTCGATCACCTGAACTTCGTTGAGACAGCAGCGGAGGTTGGCCACCATCCGGTCAATCTGCCTCCTGCTGAAGCGGACCTTCCGGCAGAGCCGGACGATCTGGGGAACGTTCTTTTCCAGAGCCGCCTTGAGCACCAGCCTTTCGCCGGCGGTGACCCCCTTGCCTCCCAGTTTTTTCCGGATCTGCTCATTCTTTTTTTCCAGGGAGGTCACCTTGTCGATCAGCTTGATGACCCTCTCGATGTGCGGGTCTTCCTCGATGACGCCGTCCTCGTCCTCGAGATTTTCGACCACATTCTTGATCCGCAGCGATCCGTTCTTGATCTGGTCTCCGATGTTCATCACTTCCCGGATGGAGGACGCCACGGAAAAGACGGCATCCATGCTCTCTTTCGCGCCCTCCTCGATCTTCTTGGCGATTTCCACTTCCCCCTCGCGGCTGAGAAGGGGCACCATTCCCATCTCGCGAAGATACATCTTCACCGGATCGCCGGTTTTTCCGACGGCGGGAAGCAGGCTGATCAGGTCCTCCCCCTTGCCGTCCGGCCTTTCGTCCGTCGGCTTCTTGACCACCAGCTTTTCGCCCTTTTCCGTATCGATGATATCGATATTCTTTTCACCGAAAAGCATGATGATGTCGTCAATCTGATCGGACGAAATGACATCGGAGGGGAGCAGGTCATTCACATCATCGTAGGTCAGAAAACCCTTTTCCTCCCCGAGGGTGATCAGTTTCTTGAATTCATCGGATTCAATCTCTTTTCCCATATCGGTTTCTCCCATCACCCTTTTTTGTGGATCCGCCGCCGGGCATCCGTCTGCGACGGCGGCTCTCGATCGGCCCGACGACTACGCGAGCCTCTTTTCTTCCTGCAGGAGTCTCTCTTTTTCCCTGAGGAGACCGGCGCACAATTCCCTGTTTCCGTCCGCCTCTGCCCGGACGATCTGCCTCCGCAGGAGGCTGTGACGCTCCTTATACCACTTTCTCTGGATCTGCCGGGTGGTATCGGCGAAGATCCGGCCAATCCATTGTTCGGAATAGGGATTTTCCCGCATCAGCAGATCAAGGATTCTTTCCCTGAGCGGACCTTCGGAAAGCCCTTCCACGAATGCGGAAATATCCGCCCCCCGGCCTGTTGTCGAAAAGCCGATCAGTCTTTCGCCCAGCTCCTTCAGGTCCGCCGTGGAAAAGCATCCCAGCACCCCGGAATCCGCCACCTTCGGAATCTGTTCCGGGTACTCCAGCATCATGTGGATCAGGCTCAACTCCAGGGGGTCCGGATCCCCGGCCTTCCTGATCCGCTGTCGCCCCGCCGGAGCGGCAGCGCCCGGGGAAAGGGTGCGGTGGATCTCGGACTTGAAGACCTCCTGATCCACGTTCAGTTGCTCCGACACCTTTTTGATGAAGAGGTTCCTCTCGACGGCATCCTCGATCCGCCGGATGAAGGAGACCGCCTCCCTCAGTTTGTCCCGGTCCTCTTCGAGCGTTCCCCTCGCGCCGATGATCTGTTCGATATAATAATCGGCCATCGGCCGGGCCTCGGCCAGAAGCTCCTCCATGCCCTTCCTCCCCCTCTTCCGGACAAAATCATCCGGATCCTGCCCGTCGGGGAGAATCACCGCCCGCGCATGGATATTTCCCGCCAGGAACAGCTCGAGGCTTCTGGCCAGGGCTTTCCGCCCCGCCTCGTCCGGATCGAAAACGGCCGCCACGCGGGTCGTATAGCGCCGGATCAGATCGACCTGGGCCCGGGTGAGGGCCGTCCCCAGCGTGGCCACAACGTGAGTGATCCCCGCGTTCCAGAGGGCCATCAGATCGAAATACCCCTCGA
>JBFYYH010000108.1:0-2894 GCA_041310125.1 Syntrophaceae bacterium
AAATCACGATCCCTCTGCGCGCCTGAAGGGATCCGATTTTCAAGTTGCGCAAAGGTCTCGCATTATTCTTCGGATGGGGTCTTGGCGGGCGGGACGCTTTTTTCCGTCGAGGTCTTGTCTTCCGTCTTCTTCTCTGCCGCCGGGGCTTTCCTTCCGCCGTAGTCGGTAGCGTACCAGCCGCTCCCCTTCAGATGAAAGGAGGAGAGGGACATCATTTTCCGGACCGAACCCCTGCAGAACTTGCAGGAGGTGACCGCCGGGTCGGAAATCCCCTGGAAAACTTCGAATTCCTTTCCGCATCTCCGGCATTTGTACTCGTAGATGGGCATTGAAAAAACCTCCAATGTTTCTTACTGCACCCAGTCGCCAATCCGGTAGCTGCTGCTGAAGCAGTCCAGGACCAGATTCAGGTCGGGATCGGTAACGGGCCTGAGCAGATTCCGCGTGATCCGGTGGACGGCCTGTTCCTCTTCCGCTTTCTCCTCTTCTTCGGCGTCGAAATTTCCCTCCCCCCGCTCGAAACGGATCACGTGGACCAGCTCGTGCGCGGCGATGTAGAGGAGCAGGGGAGAGAGGCGGATAAAGGAATGGGCGCGCTCAACGGCGTCCAGGATCCGGTTGTCCTGGAGGCAGACCCGGTAGAAGTGGATGGCCTGCTCGTCCGGACCCTCGCTCTCCTCCCGGAACTGGTACCGGCAGAGGTGGGCGAAGGCCTCCTCGCGGACCTCGTGCTTTTCAAGGTAGGCGAGTGTCTTCACATCGTAGCGGTGATCCTTCCACTCGGACGGCCGGATCCGAAAATGATCGGCCGCCATCCGCTCGGCTTCCGCAAAGATCCTGCCCGCCAGCGATATCTGAGATGCGTTGAAAAACCGCTCCATCGCGCACCACCCGTTCATTCTTCCCGACCGGCGCTAATATAGACACGGATTTGCGTCTGTCAACCTTTTTTACCGTTCGGCCATCCGGCCCATCCGTGTGGTGGAAACCGATCCAATGCCGGCAAAGGCGCCCCTGGGCCATCTCTCACCACACCGGCCGCGGGGTTCTGAACCCATGATCTGCCGGGATTGCGCCTCAACGCGGGAGGGTCTCGATATTCCAGGACGCTTCGCAGAATTCGGTCATCCGCTCCTCGCCCGCGGGAATGACGCGGCGGACGCTCCGGCCGAATGCATCGCGGGAGGAACGGTACTCGTAGATCCCGCCTCCCAGGGTCTTCATGTTGATGTGGCTCATCGGCAGACGCGAGGCGTAGACGACGAAGCGCACCGCTCCGAAGGGGGGGAGGATTTCGATGCGGTGCCGGTCTCCCTCGTCGGGAATCCGGTAGTGCTTGTCCTTCTCGAAAACGGAGACCTGACGGTAGTTGTTGGGGAGGATCTGGATCACTCTCCCGCTGCCGTCGATCCGGATGACCCGGGCGTGGAAGTCCCGGTTTCCCTGGAGATGGAGCAGAACCGTCTCGCCTTCCCGGTACTTTTTCCGGTCCGTCCAGATCCGGATGTCGAGGAGATCCGCCCGGTCCAGGAGCTGCGGGGATGGCCTGCCGACGGTCTTCGGGTCCTTCAGGACGAATCCGGTTTCCGTTTCCAGCCAGAGGCGGGACTTCGAATCCCTGCCGGAGGTGCCTTGCTTGTGTCCGAGGATCCGGACGGAATCGCCCGGCGTCTTTCCGGGAAAGGCTGCCTGCAGACCGGACGCCTCCAGCTCCCGGAGCCGTTTCGTGGTCTTTTCGAGGGCGGCCATCCGGCCCCGTTTCCGGGCATCGGCCTCCGCCCCCGTCCCGGCGTCGATCCCGGCGATCAGGGAACGGATTTCCGTATCCGGGGGCGGCGGTGGGGCGGGAGGCGCCGCGCCTGCCGGGATAAGGGTGAGAAGAATGAAAAGAATCGAGAGAGGAATGAATCCACCGCACCTGCGAAGAAAAGAGGAAAACGTCATGACGGCCTTCCTTTCCGGACGGACCTGCCCGTCCCGCAGCGGTTGGGAGCAGAAAAAGGCGGCGCCTTGGACCCGCTCCCGCGTTCCCTCCCCAAAGGTGGGGAGGTTTCTTGTTCCGGTTTTGCAGGGGGCGGCCGCCAGGGGGAGACCGTTATTTGGGGATGGGCGTCGTGGTCAGCAGGTATTTGAGATCGTCGTCCTCGAAGCGGATGGAGAAGCCCCCGTAAATGGACCGGTTGCCCTGGTTGCTGATGAAATCGTCCCACCCGGCGGAGAGGTGGAGGTGCTTGAAGATCTGGTATTCGGCGCCCGCCTTCAGATGGGCCCGCCGGTCGCTGCCGAAGTCGAAAGCCTCGAAGGTGAGCTTCAGCTTGTCGTTCAGGGCGAGGTAGTCAATTCCGACACCGCCCGTCGACTCGATCAGACCGCCCCGGAGGACCAGATCCCGGTAGCGCTTGCCGATCTGGGCATTGAAGAGGATGCCGTCCCGATCCCACTCCTCCGTTCGGGTCGTGACGCCCCCCACCGTGACGTCCTTCGTGGTCCGCCTGCCTCTCGGGTCGCTGACGATGCCGAGGATGTAGAATTTGTCCTCCTTGGGCTGGATCCTCAATTCGAGGAAACTCTTCGCGTCGCTCTTGTCGAAGAGGAACTCACCCCGGTAGCTGAGAAAGGTCCGGAACTGTTCGGCCTTGTTCACGTATCGGTTGAGGCCGGTCAGTCCTTCGTTGAGGTTTCGGACCGTCTCGTCGTCGTTGACGAGCTTGCCGATGGTCCCGCGTCCCTCGTTGATCTTATCCGTCACCTCCTGGAGGGAGGCCAGGGTCTTGTTGAGCTTTTCCGCGGTCGTCTTGTCCTTGATGAGCTGCCCCAGGGTGCCTTCGCCCCGGTTGACGCCGCCGGCGATCTCGGTGAGGGCCGCAAAGGTCTTCTCCATCTCCTTGGATGAG
>JBFYYH010000109.1:0-5316 GCA_041310125.1 Syntrophaceae bacterium
GCGCCTTATCAATCCATTTTTCCAAAAAGTCGTTGCATTTTGGGGGTGACTGTATTACTAACCCCCGACGGCATCGGGGGGCCGTGGAGCGGGATTTTCCGGGGAAGGCCGCAGCGAGGCGATTCCCGGGAGGCCGCTTCAGGGATATCCCGAATTTCCGAACCGTACGGGGGAAGATGTCATGCTCGACCTCATGAGAAAGCACGCCAGAAACTGGCTCATGAAGATCATTCTGGGGATTATCATCGTCGTTTTCGTCTTCTACTTCGGATCGATGGGGGGGAGGCAGAGGGCGGAGCGGATCGCGCTGATCGACGGCAAGCCGATCGTCCAGGCCGATTTCCAGCGGGAGTACCTGAATCTGCTGGACCTGTATCGTCAGCGCCTCGGTCCGGGCCTGACGGAGGAGATGCTCAAGAAACTGAACCTCAAGCAGCAGGCGCTGGACAACCTGATCCACCAGGCGGTTGTTTTCACGAAGGCGGAGGAGATGCACATCCGGGTGACCGACGAGGACGTGAAGGCAGCCATCCTCTCCTATCCCGCCTTTCAGAGAAACGGCGCTTTCGATCAGCGGGCCTACGACCAGATCCTCCGGACGAACAAGATGACCGCGGAGGAATTTGAATCGACCCAGAAGAAAATGATGATTACCCTGAAGGTGGAAGGTCTGATCCAGGACGGTGTGAAGGTGTCCGAGCAGGAGATCCATGATTTCTATCGGATGCAGAACGAAAAGATCTCGCTGGATTTCATCCAGATTTCGCCGAAGACGTTCGCTGCCGGGATCAGGCCGTCGACGGCCGAACTGGAGGCCTATCTCAAGGCCAACGAGGGACGGTTCCGCATCCCCGAGCAGGCGCAAATCCGTTACCTGGCCTTCCTGGGCCGGGATTATGCCTCCTCCGTCCGGGTTTCGGATGACGAGGTGGCTGATTTGTACGAGCGGCGCAAAGCGGAATGGATGAAGGGGAACCAGCTCCAGCCCCTCTCCGCGGTCCGGCTGCGGATCGTCGAGGAACTGGGGTTCATCGGAGGGATGCGTGCCGCGGGGGACGAGGCCAAAAAGGCCCACGACACGATCTATCAGGAGGAGAATTTCGATGCTTATGCGGCGAAGCACAAGCTGACCATCCAGAAGACCGCTCTTTTCCGCATCGCTGAACCGCCCCCGGAATTCGGGGCGATCGCGGACTTCTCGAAGATCCTCTCCGGGTTGGGATCGAACGAGATCAGCCGGGTTCTTCAGGGGGAAAAGGGATATTACGTTGTCCAGGTTGTCTCCCGGAAGGCCCCCTATGTTCCCGCCCTGAAGGAGATCGAGGCGGAGGTGGGGAAGGCGTACCTTGAAGCGGAGGCGGACCGCCTGGCGAAGCGGGAGGCCGAAGCTCTCCTGGCCCGGATGAGAAAGGGCGAGGGCATGGAAGCTGTGGCGCGGGAGAAGGGACTGAAGGTTTCGGAAACGGGCCTGTTCCAGCCCGGTGGGGCTGTTCCAAAGTTGGGCGCCTCGGGTGAATTGGCGGAGGCCCTCTTCCAGATTTCCGAAAAGAAACCCTATCCCGAGCAGGTGTACCGGATCGATGGGAATTACGTGATTCTCCGCTCCCGCGAGAGAGGGAAAATGGACGAGCAGGGCTTTGCCTCGCAGAAAGAGGCCATCGCCAAATACCTGCTGCAGGTAAAAAGGGGAGAAACCTTCCGGGCCTGGATCGAGGGGAGCAAGGCGGCCCTCCTCAAGGAAGGACGGCTCGAGTACACACGGGACTTGAAGGATCTCTAGCGGTCCGCATGGTTCTGCATGAAAACGGAGGGGTTGGCCGCCAGCGGTCAGCCCCTTTCCTTTTTGGGAAGGGCTCCCTTGCCCTGAATCCGTTTCATTTCATTTCCGGACCGAAACACAGTGACGTTCCAAAATGGATCGCCCTTTACCAGGCGCGGCTGCCCGGAGCGGGAAGCTGCTTTTGCCGTTGAGGGCGTGCGGCGTATCCTGCGCCTCCGCCAGGGCCGGCAGATGATCGGTTCGGCCTGCCTGAAGATTTTCGCGGTGCGATGCGCGTGGACTGGCCGCGGGTCAGGACGCGCGCTGGGTTCATCTGCCGGCGTCCCCGGGAAGAGGGGTTCTCCGCCGCCGCCAGGCCGCTGTAGTCGAAGTCGGGCAACCGCCGCCGCTCTATCCTCGCCCCGAGCGCATGCTCGATCTCGCGGATCATCATCTCATCCGCCTGCGCCGCGAAGGTGAAGGCTTCGCCCGTCCTGGAGGCGCGTCCCGTCCGGCCGATGCGGTGGGTGTAGGCGTCGACCGTGTTCGGGATGTCGAGGTTGATCACGTGGGTGATGCCTGAGACGTCAATGCCGCGTGCGGCGATGTCGGTGGCCACCAGGATATCGTATCGGCCGTCCCGGAAACCGCTGATCGCCTCCTGCCGGCGGTTCTGGGTCATGTTGCCCTGCAGCGCCGAGACCCGGTAACGGTGCTTTTCCAGGTCGCGGGCCAAGTTGCGGGCGCGATGCTTGGTCCGGGTGAAGATCAGGACCCGTCCGGTGGCGGTTTGTTTCAGCATTTCCAGAAGCAGGTCGGTCTTCCGGCCGTCGGGCGCCGGATAGAAGGCGTGGGAAACGGTCTCGGCGGGGGCGGTCGTGCCGATCTGGACGGTAACCGGATTCCGGAGAATACCATCGGCCAGCGTCCGGATCTCCTTCGGCATGGTGGCGGAGAAAAAAAGCGTCTGGCGCTTTGCCGGCAGACAGCGGAGGATGCGGCGGATGTCGGGCAGGAAGCCCATGTCGCACATGCGGTCAGCCTCATCCAGGACCAGAATCTCCACGTGGGAGAGGTCGATGCCCTGGTCGTCGATGTGGTCGAGCAGTCGGCCCGGGCAGGCGACGACGATCTCCGCTCCGCGGCGCAGTGCCGCGGCCTGGGGACCCTTGCCCACGCCCCCGTAGATCGAGACGCTTTTTACCCGGGTGTTCCGGCCCAGATCGACCGCCGTCTGGTGGATCTGTTCGGCGAGCTCGCGCGTAGGCGCGATGATCAGGGCCCGGACCTGGCGGGACGGACCCTGGATCAGCCGCTGCAGGATCGGCAGCATGAAGGCCGCGGTCTTGCCGGTTCCCGTCTGCGCCAGCCCGAGGACATCCCGGCCTGTCAGAACGAGGGGGATGGCCTTCTCCTGGATCGGGGTTGGGGTGGTGTAGCCGGCGGTCCCGATGCCGGCCATGATGCGCGGATCGAAGGAAAATGGTTCAAAATTCACTGAAAATACTCCTTGACTCCTTCTCGCCAAGTCGCACTCTCAGCTCGATGAAGCTCTGCAAATTCCTTTGCGGTGATGTCGCGAACCGCATGTTCGCGAGAATGAACGGCGGCTATCGCCGCCTCCGGGCAGTTACGCAGGTTCCGTCCTGTTCTGTGGCGTCCCGTGGATCCTTTCCGCCGGACGCCGGTGATTGGTGCGAGCCGTCCGCCTCGCAGGAAAAACTCCCTGTCGGTAACCGTTCCCCAAGCCCTGACCGTTCCTTCACAGGCGATTCCGCCCCGGCGGTAAAAAAAGGGGTTAAGCAAGCAGCTTAACCCCTGATCATCTCTGGTGGAGCTGGCGAGGATCGAACTCGCGGCCTCTTGAATGCCATTCAAGCGCTCTCCCAGCTGAGCTACAACCCCACAGGCTTGGCTTTTGTTTAAGGACGCATTCCTAACACAGCCATTCCGGCGTTGTCAATACATTTTTCTTGACATTTTGGGGGCCCCTCATAATAATCGCCCCCGTGCCGGAGTGGTGAAACTGGTAGACGCAGGGGACTCAAAATCCCCCGACCCTTGCGGTCATGTCGGTTCAATTCCGACCTCCGGCACCAAAATATCGAATATGGATAAGGGGTTAGGCATTTGCGGTCTGGCCCCTTATCTTATATCGCCTCCTGAAGATACAAGGATCCTTCAGCTTAACGCCGAGGTGCAGAACGCGCAGCGCTTCGCCTTGAGGGGGATCGTCGACAGGCAGTGCGGGCAGCTCTGGGTCGTCACTTCAGCCGGCGGAGCTTCCTGTTTCCGCTTCAGCTGGTTGAGGCCGCGGATGAGGAAGAAAACCGCAAGGGCGACGATGAGAAAATTGATGATCTTGTTGATGAAAAGGCCATAGTTGATGCTAATTGCACCGGCTTTTTGCGCATCTGCGAGCGTGGCATAGGGACCGGCAGCCGCACCTTCTTTGATCACTGCAAATAGATTGGAGAAATCGACGCTTCCGAGCAGCAAGCCGATCGGCGGCATGAGGATATCCGCGACCAGCGAACTGACGATCGTGCCGAAGGCGGCGCCGATGATGATCCCGACGGCCATGTCGACCACGTTGCCGCGCAACGCAAATTCCTTGAATTCTTTGAACATGTCTGCTTCTCCTTTCGTTTTTTAAGGTTTCATTTTCGGTGCAGAGCCACCCGCTTCAATTGAATGATTCATGGATAACAAGTTGTTTTTACGTAAGTTAAGGATAGGACAGGGGGGCTGTTGTGTCAATGGAAATTTCATGGAAATTTCTCGTAAACCTGTTGTTTGGAGCGATGAGGCCATTCCGGGATGAAGGGTGGGACGATGCCATCCCCGATTCTCTTTCGTCTTTTCCCCAAGGTACGTTGTTGTGCCACCCGCAGTATCGCAAAAGAGGGGAGTCGCCTTGAAAGTTTACCGCTGTAGAAGGGGGCCAGTCCTTCATTGATTTGATTCCCTTGACAAATTTTCGTCATTTCTTTATTCGTGAGGCATCGGGAAGAGGGAAAGTGACGCCGTGAAAATGACTCGAACCGAACGTTTTTTCCGACCATGACGATTCGAAAGGAGAAAAAATGACACAGGTCAAAATCATGCCCTGCCTGGACATGAAGAACGGCAGGGTGGTCAAGGGGATTCACTTCGTGGATATCCGGGATGCAGGGGATCCCGTGGAGAATGCATCCTTCTACCAGCAGGAGGGGGCGGATGAACTGGCGATGCTGGACATTGCCGCCACGCTGGAGAACCGCAAGACCCGCCTCGAATGGGTGCAAAAGGTCTCTTCGGTCATCCGGATCCCGCTGACGGTCGGAGGCGGCATCTCCGCGCTGGAGGACATCGAGCTTCTTCTGGGTGCCGGGGCGGACAAGATCTCCATGAACAGCGCGGCGGTCAAGGACCCGGCGCTTCTAAGGGATGCCGCAAAAAGATTCGGTACCGAGCGGATTACCGTGGCGATCGACGCCCGAAGAAACGGATCGGTGCCGTCCGGTTTCGAACTGGTGGTCTCGGGGGGCACCCAGCCGGTCGGCAGGGACGCGGTG
>JBFYYH010000110.1:0-12633 GCA_041310125.1 Syntrophaceae bacterium
AGGTCCTCCGCGAGGGTCGTCCAGCCGAGCCCCCCGCTTTCCGGTTCGGCTTCCCGGTGGTCGCAGAAGGAGGGGGCGAGGATGCGGTAGCCGCCGGCCAGTTCCCGCGCGAGGGGATGCCAGAGCCACGGCAGAAAGCCCGTGGCGTGCAGGAGGATCAGGGGCGGCCCTTCCCCCTCGTAGAGGAGAAAGGAAAGCTCGGCGTCCCCGATGTTCTGCGTGCGGACCTGCGGCTTTTCGTCGTGGTGTGCGTTCACTTTTTATGCGCCCGTTCGAGATTTCGAAGCCGTCGCGTTTTACCGGACCCAGGTGGTGAATTCGTCCGTCTTCGCCCTTTCGCGTTCAAAATGGTTCACCGGCGCTTCCCCTTCGGGGCGGCCCAGCGCAACACCGATCAGGATCGCCTTCGTCTCCGGGAGGGGAACGATCTCGCGGAGCAGGTCCGGGTAGCGGACCGAAGAGGCCAGGATGCAGGTCCCTAGGCCGCGGGCGTGGGCGAGCAGACAGACGGTCTGCACGATCGCGCCCGTGTCGAGCATCGCGTATTCCCGGGCGAGGCTCCGCTCCGCGCAGCACAGCAGAAGGCAGGGGGCGTCGAACAGGGAATACATGTCGCCCGCGTAGTGCAGACGGGCCTCCAGATCCTCGCGGGGGATCCCCAGGGCCGTCAGAACCGTTCTGCCCACCTGCGTATACCTCTTCTTCAGGGCCTCCGGCCAGACCTCGGGCATCGGCGTATCCGGAGCGGGGGGGATCCCGTCCAGGAGCCGCTTCCGGTTGGCCTCGCGGAAGCGCTTCAGGGGCTCCCCCGTAACCACGACGATCTCCCACGGCTGCGTGTTTCCCCAGGACGGCGCCCAGCGGGCCCCGTCAAGGATCTCCCGGATAAGGCCCTCAGGAATCGGGTCCGGCCGGAACCGCCGGATGCTCCTGCGGGTGGCGACAGCCTCAAAGACCTCCATCGTCTCGGGTTCCTTTCTCTTCCCCTGCAAAGCCTACGATCAGCCGCCGGCGGTCTGGGTGAAGGCGGTGTTGGCGTAGAGGTACTCCATTTTCTCCTTGTGCTTGAGTTCCTCGGCCGCCATCCTCAGAAGCATGTCCTGGATCTCGCCCCCGGCGTGCAGTCCGGCCAGCCCCTTGTAAAAGTTGTACGCGTTGAGTTCGCGGTTGGCCGCGATCAGGTAGATCTCCTGAGAGTCGATCTCCTTCTGGATGTCCGGCTTCGTCAGATGTTCGGCAACCTTGTAGTCGATCGTCGGTCCGGCCTGGCCGGCAAATCCCTCCCGGCGGTATCGGAGAAGGTATTCCTTGTGCTTCTTCTCCTCCTGGGCGAGAAAGAGAAGCGTGTCCTTCGCCTCTTTGTCGGCCACCTTCCGCTGAAGGTCCATATAGAATTCGTAGGCCTCTTCCTCGTTCTTGATTGCCCTTTCGATGATGGATTCCGCATCCTGCATGTCGCTCAAACCTCCCTGAATGGAATGCTTCCTCCGCCCTGAAAGCCGCGGAGGATTTGAACGGCGGGAAACTTTCCCGCCCCGCTCAATACTCGGTCAGCGTCGCAAGTCCCCTTTCGCCCACCAGGATGATCCGGGTGTGGGTGAGCCGGTTGGCGATGATCTTGGCGGTGGCCTTCATCATCCGGAACCCGAGCGCGCAATCCTCCTCCATGAGCTTCCGCAGCCGGGCCGCGTCGAAGACAATCACCCGGGTCCGGTCAATGCAGAGGGCGCCCAGGGTGTAGATGAAGGGATCCACGAGGGCCGACCACCCCATCGATTCCCCCTTCGTCACGACATCCACGGTGACCTGCATCGGCGGCTTGTGGGGTCCCAGGTAGCTGTCCATGACCATGACGACCTTTCCCTCTTCAATCATGAAAAGGGCCCGGGCCGGATCCCCGTTCTTGTACATCTGGGTGCCGGCGTCATGGGTTTCCTCCGCGGCTACAGCGGCCAGCTTCGCCAACTCTTCCTCGCCGAATCCCTTGAAAAAAGAAAATTCCTTCAATTGATTTGCCGAAATCATGGGTCGTTGCCTCCTTTCCGATCTGCTTGGCCCACCGGCGTTCCGTCTCGAATCGAGAATCCGGACGAACGAGGGCCGGGCAGAATATAGCAAGCTTCCGGCGCGAATGCCATAAAAAAATCTTTCTTCCCGGAGCGGATCTGCGGGAAAGGGATTGCAGGAATCCGGAAAAATCTCTACACTGCCCGGCAGCGGAATTCATCACCGGCCCACGCGCTCAAGTTGCAAGAACGAAATGAGCTGCGCTTCGCTCCGCTGATTCTTCGAATTCGTGCTGAAGCGCGCAAACAGCCGTCTCTGCAGGCGCTCAAGACGGCGCGATCGGGGTGTCCCGAAAAATAACCCATGCGCGGTTGAAGGGATCCGCTGATCCCGTTGCCCAAAGATCCCGGAGGATCTTCGCCCGTGAAAAGAAATCTCAGAGGGGGTGCAGGAGTCTTGAAGAAAACATGCGGTGCGATCCTGGCCGCCTGTCTGTTCCCCGTCCTGCTCTGCGGGCGAGGGGAAGCGATGATCCGCGACCTCCGGGATCTGAGCCAGGAGCCTCTCGCTTATGTCGATCCGGCCGCGGCGGATCGGCCGCTCATTCCGGCCGGGGATCAGGAGCGCCTTCACGCCGAGTTCGACTCCCTGCACTTCGAGCCGTGGCGGCAGGAAGTTCCCCGCCACCGCCTCGACCAGGTCCTCTGGGGATTCCGGAAGTATGCCGGAAAGCCCGGCTACGGCCGGGACGGCCGCAGGCATCCGCCGGACTGGATCCGCAAGATGGAGGCGAACGCCCGTCTCGACGAGTATCCGCAGGGAGGCTTTCCGGCCGTCACCGTGCGGCGGACCGATGTCCGGCGCCTCCCCACCCGCGAGCCCCATTCCCTCGTTCCCCGGAGTCCGGGCGACGGACATCCGTTCGACAATCTCCAGGAATCCTCCGTTCCGGCCGGTTCGCCCATCCGGGTTCTCCACGTCAGCCGCGACCGGCGCTGGTTCCTCGCGGAGACCTCCTACATCCTGGGGTGGATCCCGTCGGAAGCCGTGGCGTCCGTGAATCCCGAAATGATCCGAAGCTGGGAGAAGGTCCCTCAGGTCGTGATCGTCCGGGACAAGTCGCCGGTCCGGGATGGGAAGGGGAAGATCCGTTTTCGGGCGTCCCTCGGGTCGCTCTGCCCGAAGACCGGAGAGGATGAAAAGGGGATCCGGATCTGGACGGCGGTGCGCAGCGACCGGGGAGAGGCGCTCCTCCGGGAGGCGTGGCTGCCGGAGGACGCGGCAGCGGCGATGCCTCTGCCGATGACCCCCCGCCGCGTCGCGCAGGTGGCCGGAGAGATGGCCGGAGCACCCTACGGATGGGGAGGGCTGGGCGGAAAGCGGGACTGCTCCGCGATGATCCGGGATCTGTTTTCCCCTTTCGGACTCTGGCTTCCCCGCAACTCCGGCGACCAGGCGCTCTACGGCCGGTTCGAGAGCCTCCGCGGTCTCTCCCCGGCGGAGAAGGAGGCGCGGATCGTCCGCGACGGCGTCCCCTGGAGGACCCTCCTCTGGACGCCGGGCCATATCATGCTCTACATCGGCCTCCATCAGGGAAGACCCCTGATCTTCCATAACTTCTGGAGCGTCAAGACGCGGGATGCCCGGGGGAAGCAGGACCGGGTGATCGTGGGCCGCGCGGCGGTCACGACCCTGCACCCCGGGCGGGAGCTTCCCGGCGCGGACCGCCCGGGAGGCGACATCCTTTCGGGGCTCGAGGGGATGAGCCTGTTGGGGATCCCATCGGACAGCAGGGAAGAGGGGACGCCCCGCTGACGGCGGATTCACGCTTTTGCGGCAGCGAACGTTTCCGCACTTGAGATTGCCGGAGCAATCCGGCGGGTCCCCTGCGCTCGCCGGTGGACGGCGATGTGCCGGTTGCGGAAGGCCCTGTAATCCGGAGGTGGATGAACGATGCAGCGACGGAAAGAGATTGTTCCGCGGGAGGGGCATTCCCGTTCACGGTCCCTTCCCCCGGGAAACCGGGAGAGGGAGGGGCAGGCGACGGGTTCCGTTCCCTGCCGGTACCGGCTGACGATCGAGTATGACGGGACCGGCTACAGCGGCTGGCAGACGCAGGCGAACGCCCGGAGCATCCAGGGGACCCTGATCGATGCGGCGGGCGAGCTCTTCGGTTCGAAGGTGGACATCCAGGGGGCAGGCCGGACCGACGCCGGCGTCCATGCCCTCGCCCAGGTCGCCCACCTCGATGCCCCGCGGCGAATGCCGCCGCGGCAATTCCTTCCCGGCCTCAACGACCTCCTCCCCGCCTCGATCAACATCCTCCAGGTGGAGGAGGCGCCGGCCGGCTTTCACGCCCGCCACTCGGCGCGGGCGAGAAGCTATCTCTACGTGATCTCCCGCTGCCGCACGGCCTTCGGCAAGCGCTACGTCTGGTGGATCCGCGACCGCCTCGACCTCGCCCGGATGCAGGAGACGGCCGAGCTCTTCCGGGGATTCCACGACTTCGCCTCGTTTGCCGACAAGCGGATCGACAAGCACCTCTCCACGGAGGTGAAGATCGAGCGGGCGGAGATCGAGGCCCGGGGAAACCTGATCGTCTTTCGGATCGTCGGCTCCCACTTCCTCTGGAAGATGGTCCGCAGGCTCGTCGGAATGATCGCCGAAGCGGGACGGGGGAGTCTTTCCCGGGAGGGGATTGAACACATGCTGACGCAGGCTTCGGCGCTTCCCGCCCGCTGCACGGCGCCCCCTTCGGGGCTCTTTCTGGCCCAGGTTCTCTACGAGGGCGATCGCCTGGCGCCCGTCGAGTTTCCACCGTTTCCACCGTTTGGCTGAATCGGCGCGTGGGCGCAGTCCTTGCATTTTGCCGCGGGGTCGGCGGATAAAAAAGGGTCATCCCTCTCTTATGGAGCGAAGATTTTTCGCAGCTTGTTGTGGAGATCTTCAATATCGCTTGCAAACGGCGGGAGCGCTGTGGTATTTTTCGGCCCAATTCAGCAGGGGTGGCCGTTTCCGCAGGGGTTCCCGGCTTCGCCGTCCCTTTTGCCGGAACGTTTGTGCACCGGGGGTAAAACGGCGTTTCGGTTTTCCATATGTTGAGGCCTTTGAAAATCGGGATCCCTCCGCGCACCGGATATTTTTCGTCTCCGGGATCCGACTTTCCCGTTTCACAAGGTCTCAGATTTCTCTTGAAAGGATTTCCGCTTCTTTTCCATTTCGTGGTGCCACACACAGGAGGGCCGATCCCGGGTTCCCGGATTTTTTCGGACCGACCCCGGAATTGCGAGGTGCCGCGCAGATGAAGAGGGGCGGAACCGTTTCAGATGACGAGCGAGGTGAGCCATGGCCAAGGGGTATGCGGGAAAGTTTCTGAAGGTCGACCTGACGGAGGGACATTTTGCGGATTTCAGCGTCGAGGAGTCTCTGCTCAGGAAGTTCATCGGGGGGAGCGCCCTGGGGGCGAAGCTCTACCTCGACGGCCATCCCCTGGAGGCCGATCCCCTCGCCCCGGAGAGCCCGCTGATGGTGATGACCGGGCCGCTGGTGGGGAGCGGTTTCCCGGGAAGCTCCCGTTTCGCGGTCTGCGCGAAGTCTCCGCAGACGGGGATCTGGGGGGAGTCGGCCTGCGGGGGGAACTTCGGGCCGGAACTGAAGAGGGCGGGCTACGACGGGATCGTGATCAGCGGGCGCTCCTCCGCCCCGGTCTGTCTCGCCATCGCGGACGGGGAGGCGAAACTCGTCGACGCCGCGGACCTCTGGGGAAAGGATGTCTACGAGACGACGGACCTGCTGAAGGAGAGGGACAAGGGGGTGAAGGTCCTCGCGATCGGCCCCGCCGGAGAGAACCTCGTCCGCTTCTCCTCGATCGGAAACGACAAGGGGCACTTCATCGGCCGGACGGGACTCGGGGCGGTGATGGGATCGAAGCGCCTCAAGGCGATCTGCGTCCGCGGCTCCGGGAAGCAGGAGAAGGCCGATGAGGCGCGCTTCCGGGAGATTCAAAAGGAGGCGGTACAGGAGATCAAGGACTCTGCTCTGGCCGGTTCGCTGCATGCGATGGGCTCCGACGCGAACATGGACATCGGCATGATCACCGGGGACGTGCCGGTGAAGAACTGGACCGTCGGCGAGGATTTCGAACTCTCCTCCGCGCTCAGCGGGCCGACGCTCTCGGAGACCTACCTTACCCGCGCCCACGCCTGTGCCCATTGCCCGGTCGCCTGCAAGCGGGTCGTGAAGGTCCCGGACGGCCCCTTCAAAACCGAGGAGGGGCCGGGGCCGGAGTACGAGACCTGCGGCACCTTCGGGACGATGCTCGTGAACCGCGACCTCGCGGCGGTGATCAAGGCGAACGAGTTGTGCAACCGCCTCGGGATGGACACGATCAGCTGCGGATCGGCGATCGCTTGGGCGATGGAGCTCACCGAGAAGGGGATCCTGACGAAGGAGTTGACGGACGGCCTCGATCTCGCCTGGGGCAACATGGAGGCGGTCATGGCGCTTCTGCCGAGGATCGCCCGCCGGGAGGGGTTCGGGGATCTCGTCGCCGACGGGACGCTCGCCGCCGCCCTGAAGATCGGCGGCGAGGCAATCGATTCGGTGGTCCACGTCAAGGGGCTGGATCTTCCGATGCACGACCCGCGCGGCTTCCACGGGATGGGCCTCGCCTACATGATGTCGAACCGCGGCGCCTGCCATCTCCAGCACTCCGTCCTCGCGACGGAGCAGGGGATGGCCTCCTGGCCCCAGCTCTTTCCGATGAAGGACGACTACCAGGGGACGACCAGCGAGGGAAAGGCGGAGCTCGTTTTCCACTCGGAGAACTACGGGATCCTCGGAAACTCCCTCTCGATCTGCCACTATCTCACCGACATCCTGAAGCCGGAGACGATCCGGGACGCCTTCAACGCCGTCACGGGCTTCGGCCTCGATTTTGCCGGGCTGATGGCCTGCGGCGCCCGGGACTGGACGCTGAAGCGGGGGATCAACAACCTCCTCGGGGTGACGGCGAAGGACGACGTCCTGCCGAAGCGGATCATGACGGCACTCAAGGAGGGGGGTGGCGCCGGTTCGGTTCCCGACGTGGAGAAGCTCAAAAGCGAGTACTACGCGATCCGGGGGCTGGACGAACGGGGCTTCCCCAGGGAGGAGAAGCTCCGCGAGCTGGGGCTTGACGACCTCCGGGCGCGGCTCTACAGGCAATAGGGAATATCAAAAGGGTTTTGAATATGGAATGGGGTCGGCGCGGGGGCTGGGCTTTGTCGGACCGCTGGACATTTTTCGACCCTGCACCCCTCGCTTCGCTGCCGGAAAACCAACTCGCGCTCCGCGCTCAGACATGTTTTCCGGCGGGCGCTCCGCTGCGGAGGCAGGGAGCCCCCCTCCCCCGAAAAATCTCCAATGCGTCCCTTTGAAAGCCCCGCCCCCTTCTCCGCGCCTGCGGCATGGGGGCGGGAGCGGTGAAACCGATTCTCAATTCAGATGAAGGAGGAAAAGATGGCGAAATACCAGGCAATGACAAAGGAATGGCTCGACGCGTGGAAAGAAAAGATCGCGGGATCGGCGGAGTACAAGGAGATTGCCAAAAACTGGGAGGGGAGCGTCTCGATCATCATGAACCCCGATCCCGAGAAGGGGATCCCGGAGGCGATCTACATCTTCATGGACTTCTGGCACGGCGACGTTCTGGAAATTGCAGTATGCGACAAGGTGAAGGTGGAGAGCGCCAGGTTCGTCATGTCGGGCGACTACGCCCGCTGGAAACAGGTCGCGAAGAAGGAGGTCGATTCCACCAAGGCGCTGATGCAGGGAAAGCTGAAGCTCAAGGGCGACCTGACCTATATCGTCCGGAACATCAAGACCGTGAACAAGGTGATCGATCTGCTCTGCGAATTGGACACCGTCTGGCCGGACGAGGCATGATCAAAGGGAGGCATTCATGGCGTATGATCGGGATTTGTCGTTTGTCTATTACGGTCCGACGAAGATCGTCTTCGGCGCCGGAACGGCGTGCGACTGCGAGGTGGAGATGGCCGGCCTCGGCTGCCGGCACGCGTTCGTCGTGACCGACCCGGGTGTTCTGAAGGCGGGGCTGGTCGAGGGGGTCCTCAAGGCGCTCGGCGACAGGTGCGTCGGCCTCTTCAGCGAGATTCCCCAGGACACGGGGATCGGCGTCGTCAACCGGGCGGCGGCCCTCGCCCGGGAGAAGGGGGCCGACTGCGTCGTCAGCGTCGGAGGCGGCAGCGTCATCGATACGGGGAAGGCGATCTGCATTTTGCTCACGGAGGGGGGCGGCCTCGAGAACTTCGAGGGGATCCAGCTCCTCACCCGGCCGCAGACGCCGCACATCGTCATCCCGACGACGGCCGGGACGGGGAGCGAGGTGACCAACATGGCGGTGATCCTCGACGAGCGGAAGGGGCAGAAGATCTTCATCGTCGAGAACTTCAACATGCCGCGGATCGCGATCCTCGATCCGAAGATGACGGAGAAGCTCCCGCCGCTCCTCACCGCCTCGACGGGGATGGACGCACTGACCCATGCCGCGGAGTCGCTCCATTCCGTGCAGCGGGAGCCGCTCGCCGACGGCCTGGCGCTGCAGGCGATCCGCCTCCTGCACCGCCACCTTCCCGTCTGCACGCAAAACGGCGGGGACCTTGCCGCCCGCGGCCAGGTCCAGATCGCCGCGACGATGGCCGGCTGGGCCTTCAGCAACGTCCTGGTGGGGCTGGTCCACGCGATGGCCCACTCCCTCGGCGCGGTTGCCCGGACACCGCACGGGATCGCCAACGGGATCCTTCTCCCCCATGTGATGGCCTTTAATGTCGAAGACGCGGCGGAGGGCTACGGGATGATGGCCGAGGCGCTGGGCGTCCGGGAGAAGGGGATGGACGACCGCGAAGCAGCGGCAGCGGCCACGGCCGAAATGCACGCATTTCTCCGGCGGATCGGCCACCCCGTCCGGCTGTCGGAGGTGGGCGTCACGGAGGAGGATGTCCGGAAGGCGGCGGAGATGAGCCTCTCCGACGGGGCGATCGTCAACAACCCGAGGATGGTCCTCGACGCAGACGAGGTTCTCGCCGTCTACCGCGCGGCGTTCTGAACTTTTACTGGTCTGCGCCGTCGCCGGATCGATCCAGTTGCGTAGCGTGAAAATCTTGACCCCTCTGCGCGCTGGACATTTTTCGACCCTGCGCCTCCTCGCTTCGCTGCAAAGACGAAATGAGCTGCGCTTCGCTCCGCTGATTCTTCGAATTCGCGCTTCGCGCCTAAACAGTCGTCTTTGCGGGCGCTACGCTGCGGGGGCAGGGTGCCCCGAAAAATCTCCAATGCGCGCTTGAAGGGATCCGATTTTCATGGGTTTCGGAGAGAGTCGTTGACTTTTGTCCGCCGACTTTTATAAGATCCCGCCCATCGGGATGCCTTTGGATCGGAGCGGCGGGGTGTTCGGGGTTTTCTTGAGGATCCGGGAGACCGGCCCCGGCGCGGCCAGGCGCCCATTACGTCCACAGGGGAGTTTATGAAAAAGAAAGACCATCTGAAATCGCCGGTCCGGCACATCGACATCACCTCGTTCGACGCCCGGCCGATCCTCTCCGCGATGGGGGGAATGTCCTTCACCGCCCGGGACCTGGCCGCGGCCGCCGACATCTACGACCGGATGCTTTCCGAAAAGAGGTGCGGCATCTTCCTCACCCTTGCGGGAAGCACCGGCGCTGCGGGCTGCATGCAGATCTATGCGGAGATGGTGAGGAGCCGGATGGTGGACGCCATCGTTGCCACGGGGGCGGCGATCGTGGACATGGATTTCTTCGAGGCTCTCGGTTTCCGCCACTACCAGGGGACGCCTTTCGTCGATGACCGGGAGCTCCGCCGCCTCTACATCGACCGGATCTACGACACCTACATCGACGAGGAGGAACTCCAGGTCTGCGACCGGACGATCCAGGCCATCGCCGACGGGCTTCCCCCGCGTCCCTACTCCTCGCGGGAGTTCATCCGGGAGATGGGCCGTTACCTGACCGGGCACGCCGTGAAAAAGGACTCGCTCGTCCAGACAGCATTCGAACACGATGTTCCGATCTTCTGCCCCGCCTTTTCCGACAGCAGCGCCGGGTTCGGCCTCGTCCTTCACCAGGTGAAGCACCCGAAGGCGCACCTCTCGCTCGACTCGGTGAAGGATTTCCGCGAGCTGACCCAGATCAAGATCAAGGCGGGCAGGACGGGGCTGCTGATGATCGGCGGCGGGGCGCCGAAGAACTTCGCCCAGGACACGGTGGTCTGCGCCGAGATCCTGGGGAAGGAGGTCCCGATGCACCAGTACGCCATCCAGATCACGGTGGCCGACGTCCGCGACGGCGCCTGCTCCAGCTCGACGCTCAAGGAGGCCAACTCCTGGGGAAAGGTGGACAGCAGCTGCGAGCAGATGGTCTACGCCGAAGCCACGTCGGTGCTGCCGCTGCTGGCGAGCGATGCCTGGCACCGGGGGAGCTGGCGGAAGCGGAAGGAATGGCGGTTCGCGAAGCTCTTTCAAGACCTTTAAACATCGCGATCCCTCTGCGCGCTTCCGGGAGCACGATTTTCAAGTTCATCAATGGTCTTTTTTCAGGATTGAGGGGGCCTTTGCCGGCGCGCGGGAGTGGAGGAACGGTTCCTCTCTGTGGCCGGCCTCGGGAGCGGGTCGCGGAGCGAGAGGCTGAGGCAAAAGCAAAGGGGGCGGGCGGACCGTTTGCACGGACCGCCCGCCCCCTTTGTCCCTTTCTGGTGGAGATGAGGGGGATCGAACCCCTAACCTCCGCATTGCGAACGCGGCGCTCTCCCAGTTGAGCTACATCCCCGTCTTTTTTTCAGCAGCAGCGGCGTGGCTTTAGAACTTCCCCTCCAGTTTGGGGGCGGAGCATAACTGATTCGCCGCAAGGCTGTCAAGGAATAGTTGTTTCGCCTTGACAAAGCGGGACCCCTTTTCTATACTCCCCGCATCCGACCCGCCGGAAGGCCGAAATCCGCGGCGCGTCCGGATCCCGCTGGGTTTTCCGACCGGGAGGAAAATCGTGCCCTTGACGCAACCCGATCCTGTCTGTAGATCATCCGAGGAGGACATCCATGGCAAAAATTGACGCATTCTTCCAGCTGATGCACGACCAGGGGGCGTCGGACCTCCACCTCGTTTCCGGACAGCAGCCGGCCCTCCGGCTCCGGGGAGAGATGGAGAGGATCAAGTTCGACGTCCTGGAAAACGACAGCCTCAAGGCGATGATCTACGAGATCGCTCCCGAACACAAGGTCAAGCAGTTCGAAGAGACAGGGGACGTCGATTTCGCCTATGAAATCCCCGGACTGGCCCGCTACAGGGCCAACTTCTTTCAGCAGCAGTTCGGCTGCGGCGCGGTGTTCCGGGAGATCCCGAGCAAGATCGTCACCTGCGCCGAGTTGGGATTCCCCCCGGTCATCCCCAAGCTGGCGTCCCTCCCCCGGGGGCTGGTTCTGGTCACCGGGCCGACGGGAAGCGGCAAATCGACGACGCTCGCGGCGATCATCGACGAGGCGAACCGGACCCGGAAGGACCACATCATCACGATCGAGGACCCCGTCGAATTCGTCCACCAGAGCCAGAGCTGCATCGTGAACCACCGGGAGGTCGGGCGGCACACGAAGTCATTCACGGCTGCCCTGCGCGGGGCGCTTCGCGAAGATCCCGACATCATCCTCGTCGGGGAACTTCGCGATCTGGAGACGATCTCGCTCGCCGTCGAGGCGGCCTCGACGGGCCACCTCGTCTTCGGCACCCTCCATACCACGAGCGCCGCCAAGACCGTGGACCGGATCATCGAGGTGTTCCCGGCCAGCGAGCAGATGCAGATCCGCTCCACACTCGCCGACGGGATCCGGGCGGTGGTTGCCCAGGTGCTCTTCAAGCGGATCGACCGGAAGGGGCGCTGCGCCGCGCTGGAGATCCTGATTGCGAACGCTGCGGTGCGGAACCTGATCCGCGAGTCGAAGACCTTCCAGCTCCCCTCGATGATGCAGACGGGAAAGAAATACGGGATGCAGCTTCTGGACGACGCGATCCAGGAACTCCTCCAGAAGGGGTGGATCAGTCCGGACGAGGCCTACATGAAGGCGAACGACAAGCAGCGGTTCCGGCCGTTTCTGAGGACTCCGCCGACCGACTTCACCGAGGCGTGACGGCGGATTCCCGATTCTTTGGCAGGAGGTGAGCGATGAGAATCCAGGAGATCGATTATTTCCTGGGCAAGATGCTGGATGCCCACAGCAACGTGTCGGACCTGAACATCACGGTGGGGCGGCCCTTCCAGGTGGAGAGCTCCGGCCAGCTCAGCGGCGTGGAGATGGATCCGCGCTTCGAGAAGCTGACCCCGTTTCAGACCGAAATCTTTGCCCTGAATTTGATCAACCAGGACCGGAGGCTCACCGAGAACCTCCTCTCCCAGGGGTCCTGCGACTCCTCGTACGAACTCCCGGGCCGGGCCCGCTTCCGGGTGAACATCTTCTCCCAGCGGGGCCACTACTCCATCGTCCTGAGAAAGCTGGAATCCAAGATCCCGACCTTCGAGGGGATGAACCTTCCCGAGGCCTTCCGCAAGATGGCCGAAGAGAAGAACG
>JBFYYH010000111.1:0-2539 GCA_041310125.1 Syntrophaceae bacterium
CAAAAAGAATGAAAAGAATAGATACATCCACGAATCTACATCCTCGGACAATATCGGATTTTCGGTTGGTGCCTGGGGCGGGAATCGAACCCGCACAGCCTCAAGGACCGAGGGATTTTAAGTCCCTTGCGTCTACCAGTTCCGCCACCCAGGCCCGTTTTGGTCGTGGCGGAAATTTATATGTCTTCTGCAGAATGGTGTCAAGGAATTCAATCCCGCCGTTTCGGCAGGACCATGAGGATCAAAGCTGCCATCTTTTACTGCGCCTCCGCTTGGCCGTAACCGATCTTTTGATGGAAAATCGACCCGATCTGTGCGATCCTCCGCCCATTCCCCGGGAGCCTTGGAGCGATGGATGGACCGGACGAAAGACTCGAAATCCTGATCACCGGCGGGACCCTGTTGACGATGGATCCCCCGGGGGAGATCCTCGAAAACCGGGCAATCGGCATCCGCGGCGGCCGGATCCTCTTCGTGAAGGAAATGGATGCGCGCGGCGATTTTCCCGAAGCGAAAGAGGTCCTCGACGCCTCCGGCTGCCTCGTCCTGCCGGGACTCGTGAACACCCACGCCCATCTGCCGATGGTCCTCTTCCGGGGGCTCGCGGACGACCTCCCCCTGATGGCCTGGCTCAATGACCACATCTTTCCCGCCGAACGGCGGTTCATCAACCGGGATACCGTCTACGCCGGCTCGCTGCTGGCGATGGCGGAGATGATCCTCTCGGGGACCACGACCTTCTGCGACGGCTATTTCTACGAGGGCGCCGTGGCCCGGGCCGCGATCGACGCGGGGATGCGCGGCGTGACTGCCCAGGGGTTCATCGATTTTCCGGCCGATCCGCAGGGTGCGGCCGAAAAGGCCGCGGACGCAGAAAGATTTGCAGACAAATGGCGATCCCGTTCGCCGCTGATCACCCCCGCCCTGATGTGCCATTCGCCCTACACCTGCTCGCCGGACACCCTCCGGGCGATCAAGGCCGTCGCGCGGGAGAGGGAGATCCCCTTCCTCATCCATCTCGCGGAAACCCGGGAGGAGGAGCGGATCATCCGCGAGTGCCACGGGAAGAGCCCCGTGCGCCACCTCGACGATCTCGGCCTGCTCGACGGGAGAACGGTCGCCTCCCACTGCGTCTGGATCGGCGACGAAGACCTCTCCATCCTGGCTGCGCGGGGTGTCAAGGTGGCCCACGATCCGGAGAGCAACATGAAGCTCGCCTCCGGCGTCGCGCCCGTTCCGGAGATGCTGCGCCGCGGAATTGCGGTGGGGCTGGGGACGGATGGCGCAGCCAGCAACAACGACCTGGATCTCTTCGGGGAGATGGGGACAGCGGCGCGGCTGCACAAGGTCTTTTCCTCAGATCCGACCGCCCTGAAGGCGGAGACCGTCGTCGAGATGGCCACGATCGGCGGGGCGCGCGTTCTGGGGCTGGAGAAAGAGATCGGGTCGATTTCCCCCGGGAAGTGGGCGGACCTCATCCTCGTGGAGCGGGGAAGCCCCCCCCTGACCCCCCTCTACAACCCCTTCTCCCACCTCGTCTATGCGGCCTCGGGGGCCGACGTGGCGGCGAGCGTCATCGGAGGGAGAATCGTCATGAAGGGGCGGCGTCTTCCGGGGATCGACCTCCCGGCGGTGATGGAGAAGGTCCGCCGGATTGCGGAGAGGATCGCTGCGGCCGGTTTCCACCGCTCCGCGCTTCCCTTGTGCAAAGGAGAGGAAAGGGCCTAACCACAGACGGCGGACTCCCTCTCGGCGCTGATCGCGAAAAACATCCGGGAGGTTCTCTTGGAGATGGACCTGGGGCGGTGAAAATGAATGCAAACGGGGGATTCAAAGAGATGATCGAGGTCGATACGCTGATCGCAGGGGGCAGGCTGCTGCTGATGGATGAGGCGGATACCGTCATCCGGGAGGGGGCCGTGGCCGTGGACAACGGGAAGATTGCCGCCGCCGGTCCGTACGCGGAGATCCTGGCGCGCTTCCGCGGGCGAAACCGGATCGACGCCCCCCGCTCCCTGATCCTCCCCGGCCTCGTCAACGCGCATACTCACGCCGCGATGACCTGCTTCCGCGGGATCGCCGACGACATGGAGCTGATGGAGTGGCTCAACCGCTACATCTTCCCGGCGGAGGCGAAGAACGTCGATCCGGAACTGGTCTACTGGGGGAGCATGCTCGCCTGCGCCGAGATGATCCGCTCCGGGACGACCTCCTTCTGCGACATGTACCTCTTCGAGGACCAGACGGCCCGCGCCGCCAAGGAGGCGGGGATGCGCTGCCTCGTCGGTGAGGTCCTCTTCGATTTCCCCTCGCCGAACGCAAAGACGCCTGCGGAAGGGCTCGCCTATGCCCGGCGTCTCCTCGAAACGTGGGACGGAGATCCGCTGGTCCGGGTCCTCGTCGAGCCCCACGCCCTCTACACCTGCTCCCCTTCCCTGCTCAAGGATGCGCGGAGACTCGCGGACGAATTCGGAGTCTCCTGCGCCGTCCACCTCCTGGAGAACCGGGCGGAGAAGAAGCAGCTCCGGGAGAAATTCGG
>JBFYYH010000112.1:0-2620 GCA_041310125.1 Syntrophaceae bacterium
GCCTGGCGCCGGGAAGGGAGGAACTCCTCCGGGCCGGGATGGTGGTCACGGTCGAACCGGGAGTCTACATCCCCGACCTCTGGGGGATCCGAATCGAAGATACGGTTTGGGTGGCGGAGGAGGGATGCGAGATCCTCACGCAAACGCCCAAGGAACTGACCCTCCTTTGACAGGGAACTGAAACCAGCGGCTGCGGGGGGCGGAGGCCAGGGCACCGTGGGCTCCCCCCTGCCGGGAAGAAACGCCACGCGGACGAGAAGGGGATGCTTTCCATTCATATTACAAGACAGGATGCCGCCATATGAAATTATTTCCGGATGATCTGCTCTACAGTCGGGAACATGTCTGGGTCAAGGTGGACGGGGATCTGGCCACCATCGGGATCACGGACCACGCCCAGGAGAAGCTGGGAGAGATCCTTTCGCTGGATCTGCCCGAGGTCGATTCCTACGTGGAAAAGGATGAGCCGTTCGGCAGCATCGAGTCGGCCAAGGCGGTGATCGAGCTGATCTCGCCGATCAGCGGCGTGATCATCAGCGTCAATGAGGACATCACGGATGACATCGGCATCATCAACAGCGATCCCCATGACACCGGATGGATGATCATCGTGGAGATGGACGACCTGGAAGAGCTGGACGAGCTTCTCGATACGAGGGGTTATCAGGAGTTCGTGATCCGGGAAGCGGAGGGCGATTGAGACGCGGTGGACGCCTGGAGACTTCTCCCTTTCCGGAAAGCGGATGCCGCGGAGAACATGGCGGTCGATGAGGCCGTCTTCCGGTTGAACATCCGCGGGAAATCCCCGCCGACGCTTCGTTTCTACGGCTGGCGGGTTCCGGCCCTCTCCATCGGCTATTTCCAGGATTTTGCGAAGGAGGTGGACAGCGCCGCCTGCCGGCGGCTCGGGATCGAAACGATCCGCCGCCCGACCGGCGGAAGGGCTGTCCTGCACGAACAGGATCTGACCTATGCCGTCGTTTCCGGTGCGGACTCCGCCCTTTTTCCACCGGATATCCTCAAGACCTTCCGCATCGTCAGCCGCTGCATCGCTGCGGGGCTCGCCGAAATCGGCATCCGTGCGGAGTTGAAAGGCGAGGGGCGCTCTGCTCCCGATGAGTCCCTCCGCTCCTCCTGCTTCTTATCACCGTCCCGCTACGAACTCCTCGTCGGCGGGCGGAAGATCTGCGGGGCCGCGCAGATGAGATCCCACGGGTCCTTCCTGCAGCACGGATCGCTGCTGATGGCGTTCGATCCAGCCCGGAACTGCGCCGTCATGCTGCCCCACCGCAACCCTCAGGAGCAGATCCGCCGTCTGCGGAAAGCGGTGACCTCGGTGCGGGAGGAGGCCGCCTCCCCGGTCGACGAGGAGACCCTCTGCCGGGTTCTCCGGGGAGGGTTTGAAAAGATCCTGGGGGTCCGGATTGAGCCGGGGGAGCTGTCTCCCGGCGAGGAAGAGCTCCGGCGCGAACTGATGGAAAAGAAGTACGCCGGCGAAAGCTGGACGAAGGAAGGGAGGAAGACCGAATGGATATCCGGGCTCTGATCCGGGAGGAGGTCCTCGCGCAGGAGGCCTATCCGGTGGAGGACGTCCGCTGCCGGATCCGGCTGGACGCCAACGAGAATCCCCTCGCCATCCCCGCGCCGCTTCGGGAGAAGTTCGCAGCCCTTCTGGCCGCCGTTCCCCTGAACCGCTACCCCGAAGCGGGATCGGTCGCGCTGACGGCCCGCTTCGCCCCCTATTTCGGAGTCGGCGTCGACCAGGTTCTCCTCGGCAACGGATCGGACGAGCTGATCCAGGTCCTCTGCACGGCCCTCGCCAGGCCGGGGGCGGCGGTGCTGATCCCCGTTCCCACCTTCGCCATGTACCGGATCACCTCCCGCAACGCGGGTTTCCGGGTTGTGCCGGTGCCGCTCGATTCCTCGTTCGATCTCGATCCGGAGGCGATGCGGGCGGCGGTCGCGAAGGAGCGCCCGGCCCTGATCTTCCTCGCCTGGCCCAACAACCCGACCGGGAATTGCTTCACGGCCGCACGGATCGAGGCGCTCCTCGAAGAGAGTCCCGGCATCGTCGTGGTGGACGAGGCCTATTTCCATTTTTCGGGGAAGACCTTCCTGCCCCGGATCGGCCTCTATGAAAACCTGGTCATTCTGCGATCCCTCTCCAAGGTGGGGTTCGCCGCGATGCGGATCGGCTTCCTGGCCGGGCCGCCGGCCCTCGTCCGCGAACTCCACAAGGTCAGACTCCCCTACAACCTCAATGCCCTCTCCCAGGCGGCCGCCGGCTTCTATCTCGACGAAGAGGAGGCCTTCCTGGAGCAGGCGCGGGAGATTCTCCGCTGGCGAGGGGATCTCTTTGCCGCCCTGGATTCCATTCCGGGCATTTACCCCCGGCCGACCGATGCGAATTTTATTTTTTTTGGTTGCGATTTTGCCGCGGATCGCATATACAGACAACTCATGGAGCGGGGGATCCTCATCAGGCACCTCCCCGTTCCGGGAATGGCGGGGGGCGCCCTGCGGGTCACGGTGGGAAACCCAGAGGAAAACCGCCAGTTTATCGAAAATCTGAGGGATATCGTATCCGGGTAAGGAGCGTGGTCTAACCATAGGCAACAAT
>JBFYYH010000113.1:0-2624 GCA_041310125.1 Syntrophaceae bacterium
CCGTTTTCCCTTTGACATGACCAGTTCGTAGAGGGGGTAGAGCCGCTCATCGTCGGGGGAGAACCGCTGGACGAGGAGCTGCAGCTTGAAACCGAGGACCCGGGGGTGGTCCAGCAGGGAGGCCGCCATCTCCAGGCCGTCCCCGTCGTCGGGATGGAACGCCCCGAAGCAGAAAAGGTCCGGAGTCTCTTCCAGGACCTTGAGGTTCCAGTCGTTGAGCCCGCGGGCGATCCCCCTGCGATGGGCGTAATTGGAATAGACGATGGGGCCGACGCCCCGGCCGCGCAGATAAGCCACGCTCTCCCGCCAGTAGAGCTGGTGGAGCACACTCCACCCGTAATCCGCGACGAACTGCCTCCAGATTGCTTCGAACAGCCTGTCGGGAAAAAGGTGAACGTGGAAGTCCACGATCGGCTGCGGCAGGGATTTCACCACGGGAGTCTCGGATCTCTCAGGGTTTCCCCACCTTCTTCAGCCGCTTGGCCTCCTTCTTTTCCTTCAGCGTCTTGGTGGGTTTCTTCTTGTTCTCCTTCTTGACGTCCTTGTCCTTGCCCATGATCCTTCCTCCTGATTCGTCGTTGCGGGAGAGGGTGGTCGAAGGCGGATCCGGCGCAAGCCGGACCCCGCGCCTTCCATACATGAGCCGGCCTTTTTTGGCAACCAGAATCTTCTTCTGCCTCTCCCGTCCGGCGGCGGTCTTCTCCACGAAAAGCCTTTCCCCGCCGAAGGGATCCCGTCCGGTGTGGTACATCAGCGTCGAGACGGTGGATGGGGTCGCGGTGAACAGCTGAACCTGTTCCGGCCGGATGGCGAGTTCCCTTCCGGCAAACCGCTTCAGGGCGGCCATGTCGGCCTGCGTGCAGCCGGGATGCGCCGCAATCCAGTAATAGGTGAGATACTGCTCCTTGCCCGCCTCGGCCGTCAGCCGGCAAAAAAAATTCCGGAAGGCGATCAGCGGTTCGATTCCCGGCTTGCCCATGCAGCGGAGCACCCCCTCCGCGGAGTGCTCTGGGGCCAGCTTCATCTGCCCCGAGACGTGGTGGCGGACCAGTTCGCGAAGGTAGGCCGTTCCGTTTTTCGCGTCGGCCAGGACGAGGTCATGGCGGATCCCGGAGGCGACGATGGCCTGCCGAACCCCCCGCACCTTGCGGAGGGCCTTCAGCAGGCGGATCTGGCGTCCGTGGTCGGGCCGGAGTTTGTCACAGACGGAAGGATGGAGGCAGAGGCGGTCGGGGCAGGCGCCGCGGACGGCCTTTCGTTTGCATTCGATCCCGTACATGTTGGCCGTCGGTCCGCCGACATCGAGGAGGTACCCCTTGAAATCGGGCAGGGAGGCGATGGTTTCGGCCTCCCGGAGGATCGAGTCTTCGCTCCGCGAACTCACCTGCCGCCCCTGGTGGACGGCAATCGCGCAGAAATGGCAGCCGCCGTAGCAGCCCCGGTGGGTCGGGATCGAAAAGCGGATTGTTTCCAGGGCCCGGACCTTGCCCTCCCGGAGATGGATCGGATGGACCGCCCGCTCGAATTCCAGTCCGTGGACTTCATCCATCTCCCGTTCGTTCAGCGGAAAGGCGGGCGGATTCTGGATCAGCCAGCGGGAGTCCTGCCGCTGGCTCAACGCCTGCGCCGTCCGGGGATCCTGGTTGCGCAGGAAGGCGAAGAACATCTCCGTGAAGGCTTCAGGATTCCGGGCCGCCTCCTCCCAGGAGGGGAGTTCGATGGACTCCGGCTTCTTTTCCGCCGCCGCGTAACAGAGGCCGGGGAGATCGTCGGCCGTCCGGCCTTCGCGGAGCCGTCCGGCGAGGGCGACAACCGTCTTTTCCGCCATCCCGTAGGCGATCCAGTCGGCCTTGGCGTCAAAAAGGACGGAGCGGCGGACCCGGTTCGACCAGACATCGTAGTGGGCGATCCGCCGCAGGCTGGCCTCGACCCCGCCGAGGACGATCGGCTTCGTCTTTTTGAAATGGCGGCGGATCAGGTTGGAATAAACGATCGTTGCCCTATCCGGCCGGAGGCGGTTGACGGAGCCCGCGGTGAAGTCGTCCTCCCGGCGCCTGCGGCCGGAGGCCGTGTAATTGGCCACCATGGAGTCGACGCAGCCGCCCGTGACGCCCCAGAAAAGGAGAGGTTCCCCGAGGCGGGCGATGTCGGCCCCGGAAGCGGTATCCGGCTGGGGAATGATCCCGACCCGGTATCCGGCCGCGAGCAGGGTTTTCCCGATGAGGGCGACGCCGACGAAGGGACTGTCGAGGTAACTGTCCCCGGTCACGAGGATCACGTCCAGCTTTTCCCAGCCGAAATCACGGACCTCTTCGGGGGTGGCGGGAAGAAACACGTCCTTGGAACTCCTTGTTGAGAGGATTCATTCCCAATTCGTCAGAGGTAGCCGGTCAGACGAAGTCCGAGCAGAAGGGAGGCCAGCAGGGAGACTGCGGTGATTCGCCCGCTTCCCCTGTGCAGCAGGCGGATGGTTGCCGCCTTTGCGCGGAGACGAAACTGCAGGAAGCCCAGAACCGGGGTGACGCCCGCCGCCGCAACCGTCAGCGCCCCGAGCCAGGTATGCGGGTTCCGGAGGTGTTCCCCGGAGGAGAGGGCCACAAGCATGACGGCCGCCGCCGCCCCGG
>JBFYYH010000114.1:0-3428 GCA_041310125.1 Syntrophaceae bacterium
TCGGCCTCTCCTTCGCCTTCAGGAACCTCAAGTACATCACGGTGAAGGGAAGCCGGAAGACGTCCATTGCCGATCCCGAGGAGCTGCGGGACGCCGTGGAGGACATCCACCGTCTGATGGCCGCCTCCCCGGCGCTCCTGGGGGAGTTCGGCATCGCGGAGTTCGGCACGCCCGCGCTCTACGATCTGACCCACGCCCGGCGGATGATGCCCACGGCCAATTTCCGGGGGAGCTGCTTCGCGGTCGCCCCCTCGCTGAATGCCTCCGCCCTCCGCGAAAGATACCGCCCCCGGCGGGCCGGATGCCGGGGCTGCCCGATCCTCTGCAAGAAGGCCGCCGCGGACGGAACGCCCCTGCCGGAGTTCGAAACCCTCTCCCATTTCACCGCCCTCCTGGAAAACGAAGACCTCGGCGCGGTGGTCGAGGCGAACCGCCTCTGCAACGAGCTGGGGATGGACACGATCTCCGCGGCGGCGACGCTGGCCTGCCATGCCGAAATCGAGAACAGGCGGCTCTCCCCGGCCGGGATCCTTTCGCTGATTGCGGCGATCGGAAAGGGGGAGGGGATCGGCGCCGATCTCGGACGGGGCACCTCGTCCTACGCCGACGCGCGCGACCGCCCGGAGTGCGCCATGGCGGTCAAGGGGCAGGAGCTTCCCGCCTACGACCCGCGGGGCGCCCGCGGGATGGCCCTGGCCTACGCGACCTCGACCCGGGGGGGCTGCCACCTCCGGGCCTACCCGATCGCCCACGAGATCTTGAGAAAGCCGGTCGCAACCGACCGGATGAGTTTCGAGGGCAAGGCGCGGATCATCAAGATCGCCGAGGACATGAACGCCGCGGTCGATTCGCTGACCGCCTGCAAGTTTGTCTTTTTCGCGGCCTCCCTGGAGGAGTATGCGAAGGCCTTCCGGGCGGTGACCGGACTTCCCGCGGGCGCCCAGGATCTGCTGCGGATCGGGGAGGGGATCGTCTACCGGGAGCGGATGATGAATGCGGCGAACGGCTTTTCCGCCGCGGACGACGACCTCCCGGTCCGTTTTTTTGCTTCGCCGGCGCCGGAGGGGCGGACCGCCGCAGGGCCGCTGGACCGGGAGGAATTCCTCGCGGCGCGGAGCCGCTACTACCGGATCCGCGGGCTGGACCCGCAGGGAATGCCGACGCGGGAAAAGGCGGAGGAGCTGGGGCTCGCATGGAAGGAATGATCCGCAAATACCCGCGCAAGCTCGTTTCCGCCGGGTACGCGGAGGCCGGGGAACCGCTGCTGGGTGCGCTCGATGCCGACCTCGTCTGGAACCGCGAAGATCCGGCCGTTCCGCTTCTGGAGGAGATCTTCGCCGGGCTGAACATCCAGTCCCTGCTCTTCAGCCGGCCGGCCGAACCCTGGCGGACCGTCATCGATCACCTGGCCGGAAACGCGGAGCGGGCGATCTTTCCGCAGGACACGGAGACCCGGACCTTCTTCCACGACCTGCCCGTCGTCCCGGAATTTCGCGCCGGGGATCTCGTCGCCGCCCTCCGGGAGCGCAAGTGCGCGATCGTTCCCGGGCGGGGGGTCGTCACGTTCGGAACGGTGAGCCCGGAGCAGGCCTTCATCACCTTCTGCTCCGTCTGCTTTGCCGCCTTTGTCAAGTTCTTCGCCGATTTTCTCGGGGATTTCCGGAAGGGAAGGGTGACCGCGGTCCAGCGGGAGGCCTTCCGCCGCGCCGTCGCGCACCTGGACGGGCCGGTGTCTCCTTCCGCGCTGAGGGAGGGGCCTTTCCCCGGAGAGAAGGAGATCCTGGCCGCGATGGCGGAGGCGGGGCGGGCAACCGTGGAGAACCGCCTCGTCGATTCCTATTTCGGGAACCTCTCCTGCCTCGGCGGCAAGTTTCTCTACATCAGTCAGACGGGAAGCTCGCTCGATGAACTGGAAGGATGCATCGACGCGGTGCCGCTGGACGGCTCATCCTGCGCGGGGATCACCGCCTCCAGCGAGCTCTCCGCCCACCGCCAGATCGTCCTCTACACGGGAAAAAACGTCGTTCTCCACGGCCACCCCCGGTTTTCCGTGATCCTCTCGCTGGACTGCGACCGGGAGGATTGCCCGGAGCGGGGATTCTGCCACACCCGCTGTCCGGAGAGGCGATTCGCGGGCGGGGCGCCGATCGTCCCGGGCGAGGTGGGGACCGGACGCTACGGACTCTGCCGGACCGTTCCGCCCGTCCTGCAGGAGCATGCGGGCGTGATCGTCCACGGACACGGCGTCTTCACAGCGGGCCGGGAAGATTTCCGGACGGCCTTCGAACGGCTCTTCGCGATTGAAAATGCATGCAGAGAGGAATACTTCCGGAGGGTCGGGGGTGCGGGCTGCTGAAGGAAGCCGTCCGCCGCAACCCTCTACCCGTTTCCCAGATCGCAGACGCCGGCGAGGATCGCCCCCAGTTCCCGGCACCTTTCGAGGACCTCCTCCGTGACCTCCCCCTTCGCGACGAGCGGTTCCTGGACCTTGCGGAACTTGTAGCCCAGGGCGATCCGCTCGACCGCTTTCACGGCGCCGCTGCCGTCGTTACCGGCGCTGACGAAGAGCATATAAGGCTTCCGGAAGACCTTCTCCTGGGCGGGATAGAAGGTCCGGTCGAAGAAATCCTTCATCATCCCGGAGAGGGTGCCGAAGTACTCCGGTGTTCCCAGGGCGAGACCGTCGGCGGCGATGAGGTCCGCCACGGTGGTTTCCCCGGCGCGCTTGAGGATCGCCCGGCTCCCCTCCATCCCCCGGACGCCTCCGGCGACGGCCTCGGCCATCCGCCGGGTGTTTCCGCCCTGGGAATGGTAGACGATCAGAATCTCGGCCATGAATCCGACTCCCGGTCCCCGATCGAGGGGGATCTCCTCGTCCGGCGACTTACTGAAGATCCCGCTGCTTTTACCTCCGACGCAAGATCCGACACATCACCCGGTCGATTTCCCTTCTTGACAATATAGTCCGTTTCATGAAGATAATGCAAAAAATTTGATCGTGATTGCCGTCGGTTTCCCGACGATCAGGAAAGGAGAACGGACATGCCGACTTATGAGTATGAATGCCGGGACTGCAACAAGAAGTTTTCCGTGATCCTCAGCATTTCGGAGCATGGCAAGGTCAAGGTTTCCTGTCCGAAGTGCAAGGGCAAGAAGGTCAAGCAGAGCATCTCCCTGTTCACGACCAAGACCAGCCGGAAGAGCTGACCGCTTCCTTTCAACAGCACGGCTCGCCGGTCATCTCATCCAGCGGGGCCGGTCCGCCATCCAGGTCGCCAGGGTTTCCGGGAGCCATTCCTCGAGTTCCCGGGCCAGATAGAATTTTGGGCGGAGCAGATCGTCCTCCGGCGAGATCATCCCGTCCGCGACCGCGGTCCGGGCGAGCGCCGTGTCCGGGTAGATCCGGATGCCGCAGGTGGTTTTCCCCT
>JBFYYH010000115.1:0-3912 GCA_041310125.1 Syntrophaceae bacterium
CGACGCGGGCAATCATCCTCGTCCTCAGGGAGGAACTGCTCTCATGAAGACGGGAACCCTTTTTCAAAGGCGGTATCCTCAGCGCCCCTTGGAAATCCTGATTTCGAACACCTTCGGCCAGAATTTCCCCGTGACGAAAGGCGGTCCCCCCCGGCGTCATAGGCGATGCCGTTGAGGACATCCGCGCCCCGGGCATCCTGCCCGTCGAGCAGACCCTTCAGATCGATCCAGGCCCTGACCCTCCCCGTCCGTGGATCAATGACGGCGATCCGCTCGGTCGGCCAGACGTTCGCGTAGAGATCCCCCCGGACGTACTCCAGCTCGTTGAGGCCCGTGACGGGCTCCATCCCGTCCTGGACGCGAATCCTCCCGGTCTCCCTGAAATCCTTCGGATCCAGAAATCGCACCACGGAGGTCCCGTCGCTCAGGAGGAGGCGCTTCCCATCATGGGCGATCCCCCAGCCTTCATGGGGATAGTTGAATGTGTCCAGAAGACGGAAGGAGGATTTGTCGTACACGAAACCGACCCGCGACTGCCAGGTCAGCTGGACGATTCGCTCGCCGAAGACCGCGACCCCCTCGCCGAACAGGGCCGGATCCAATTGAATCTCTTTCAGGACGCGCCCTGACGCAAGATCCACCCTGCGCAGGGAGGATCGGCCGTGCAGTCCCGTTCCCTCATAGAGAAAGCCGCCGTCATAGGCCAGCCCCTGGGTGAACGCCTGCCGGTCATGCGGGTGGGAACGGACCACCCGGTACCCGCAGGAGGGCGCCCCTCCCGACGCCGATTCCCCGGCCGGCGCACCCGTAGCTGCGAAGAAAAGGAACAGCAGGACGAAAACCCAGAGCGGTTTCCATCCTGGACGCAGGCGGATCACGCGATCGGACCCTTGCCGCTCCCCGCGGAGAAGAAAAACCGGGCCCCGAGAGTGCTGAAGAATTCGATATTCAAGGTTCCGATGCCAGGCCGAATCCGATCCCTCTCTCGTCCATCTCCGAAATGCATTCATTTTTCCGCCTGCGGTCATCCCAAGCCGATCTGCCGGTCCGCCAGGGCCAGGAAACGCTGTTTCGTGTAGCGGAAGAATTCCCGGTACGCCCCGCAGAGGACGTTTTTCCCCTCGGGCGAACGGTAATGCTGACACCCGTGGTGACAGATGAAATTCCACTCGCAGGCCGAACAGCCGGAGGTTTGCTGCATCTTGCGCTGGTTGAACTCCCGCCGCTTCCGCTTTTTCATCAGCTCGGGGAGGGGGGTCTCCCGGAGATTCCCCAAGAGCCAACCCTCCTCGACGAAAAAATCGCAGGGATAGACGTCGCCGTTGTACTCGACCACCGCATAGCTCCCGCAGCGGTCCCTGAACGAGCAGATCTCCGGTTCGATGCCCAGGAAGACGGCCAGGACATTCTCGAAGAGGCGGATCGAGGCCGCAGGCCGGCCGTCGTTGTACCAGACATCGAAAAGGGTGCAGAGAAAGTCCCGGTAATCCTCCACCGAAACGGAGTAGTCCCGAACCTCCCCCGTCTCCCGGTCCCTCTCCACGCAGGGGATGAACTGGAGACGGTCAAACCCGTTCCCGAGGAAAAAATCGTAAATCTCTGCCGCCCTTTTGGCCGTTACAGCATTGACCACGGAAAGGATGCTCAAATCGACCCGGTGCTCCCGGAGAACCCGGATCCCCTTCATTGTCTCCTGAAAAACGTTTTTTCCTTCCGCGGTCCTGCGGTAGCGGTGTTGCTCCTCCTCCGGTCCGTCGAGGCTCACGCCGACGAAGAAGTTGTACTCCCGGAAGAACTGCGCCCACGAATCGTCGAGCAACAGGCCATTGGTCTGCAGATTGTTGCTGACCAGCTGCCCCGGAAGCCCGTAGTGCTGCTGATAGGCCACCACCCTCCTGAAAAAATCGAGGCCCGCCAGGAGGGGCTCCCCTCCCTGCCAGCCGAAGGAGGCGCACCGCCCGGCCGATCTCATCTGGCCGGAGATCATCGCCCGGAGCGTCCCGTCGTCCATCAGACGGCGCTCCTGAAACCGGTACGGATCGGTCGGCCGCAGGTAGAAGCAGTATTCGCAACCCATGTTGCAGTCCGCGGAGACCGGCTTGACCAGCAGGCTCATTTCACCGTCCATCGATCGACACGACCCTTCCGCTGTTGGCGGCTTCGAAAAACCGATTGTGCGACGCTTTGCCATTCCACGCCTGACCCGGAATGACAACCTTCAACGTGTTGTCATGCGGGAGCAACAGGACCGCACGGAGATCCGATCCTTTCGCGCAGGACGTCGGCGCCTTTTTCGGGGTCGGATCTCCTTTTGTGTCCGGTCCCGGCCTATGCCTTCAGGTATTTTGCCAGCCAGCGGACGGTCCTCTGCCAAGAATCCTTGGCGGCCTCCGCGTGGTAATTGGGACCCTCCCGGTGAAAGGCGTGCTTGGCCCCCGGGTAAATCTTGATGTCGAAGGTCTTGCCGTGCTGCTTCAGGGCCTCTTCGAGCTTGTGGACGGTCTCCACGGGGATCCCCGTGTCCGCCGCCCCGTAATTTCCGAGGAGCGGCGCCTGAATCTCATGCACCAGATCGAGCGGCGACTTCGATTGCAGCTGCGTGGTCGGATTGACGGTCCGGCCGTAGAAGACCACGGCCGCCTTGAGGTCCTTCCGGTGCGCGGCATAGAGGAGGGAGAATCGACCCCCCATGCAGAAACCCATGCAACCGATGGAGTTGGTGAAGACCACCGGCTGCTTTTTGAGGTACGCCACCCCGGCATCCAGGTCGGCCATCACCTCGGCGTCCGAGAGTTTCCCGAGCGCCTGCATCGCCTCGTCGGAGCCGCCCGGATAGTCCGGCCCGAGGCCCCGGGAGACCAGATTCACGGAAAGGCCGACAAAGCCCGCCCGGGCGACATTCTGCGTCACCTCCTGGATATAGTCGGTGATCCCCCGGTTCTCGTGGATTACGAGAACCCCGGGATAGGGTCCTTTCCCGGCGGGCCGCGCCAGATAGCCGCCCAGCGTTCCCCCCTGTCCCTCGAAACGGACCCTTTCGGAGATCACGTCCGCCTTTTCCTGCGCCCGGGCAAGGCCGGGTATTTTCAGCAGTCCACCAACCAGGAGGAACCACCCCCCGATCTTTACGAACATTCTTCTGGTGAGACCCGCCCCGCCGTTTCCCCCAAGGTCATTCGTCTCCATCTCTCCCTCCTTCCTGTTGCCCCTGTTTTGAATGCAAATCTGCCGGCTTTGTAAAATCTTCCCGTCAGCGCCGGTCCTTCACGAATCCGTCCAGCCAGTACAGGTTCAACTCCGCGAGTTTCCCCCGGGTCGGGACGCCCTCCCGGGGATCCCATCCCATCGCCTCGTAATAGAGGGTCAAAAGGTCTTCAAACCCCCGGCGGTCGATCCCCTGGCCTGCGAGCGCGCCCCCCTCCAGGGGGTCGAAAAGCCTCTCCGGAAGGGTGTCGTCCCTGCGGCCGAACCCCTCGCGCAGGTTGAAAACCCGGGCCATGTTCACGGCCCTCTCCCCCACCTTCATCAGTTCCCAGAGGCTCGTCTCCCAGCCCGTCACCGCCTGGACCACTTCCACGAGTTTGGGCAGCGTCAGCGCCCAAACCGGTCCCGCCACGAAATTGCACACCCCCAGGGATTCGTAGAGCGACCAGACAAAGTGGAGGTAGGTGAAATTGCGCGCCTTGCGCGGTCCCATCTCCCGGCCCTCCACCGGCTCCAGGAGGCCGAGCGGGGCGATTCGCTCCAGATTGGGACCGGGCGCCTGAAACGCCGTGTCATGCGGCGCTCTCACATGGTCCGCCCCCGTCGGCGAGACGGCGAAGCTCAGCCCCTGTCCCGTCTTCCCGCGCGGTTCGTGCATGGGCAGCTCCTGCCCCTTGATGTGCAGGGCAAATTTCTCCGACCCCTTCC
>JBFYYH010000116.1:0-3760 GCA_041310125.1 Syntrophaceae bacterium
GTTTCTCCAGCCGCCGGGAAAACGTGACCCTGCTTTCCGAGGCCCTGCGGGAGATCCTCGACGGAAGAAAATGAGATCGCGAAATAAGGCTGCGAAATAAGGCTTGACAATCGGCCGATAATCGAATAAAAAGCGCAACTCCTCGTCAGGATCATCCTGATCGTTATCTGCAGCGGATCCCCCATCTGGCGTGACTTCTCCAAATGAGGGTTTTTTTATTTGTGGCAACGGAGAACCGGTGCGTTCTTCGTTCAAAGAGGAAGATGTATGGCCGGCAAGCTTGAAAAGGTAAGGAACATCGGGATCAGCGCCCATATCGATTCGGGGAAGACCACCCTGACCGAGAGGATCCTTTACTACACGAAACGGATCCACGCCATTCACGATGTGAAAGGCAAGGACGGGGTCGGCGCCACCATGGATTCCATGGAGCTGGAAAAGGAACGGGGCATTACGATCGCTTCCGCGGCCACCTTCTGCGAATGGCTGGACCACGAGATCAACGTGATCGACACCCCGGGCCATGTCGATTTCACGATCGAGGTGGAGCGCTCCCTCCGGGTGCTCGACGGCGCGGTGCTGGTCCTCTGCTCCGTGGGAGGTGTCCAGTCCCAGTCCATCACGGTGGATCACCAGATGAAGCGATATCGGGTGCCCTGCATCGCCTTCATCAACAAATGCGACCGGAGCGGCGCCGATCCGGATCGCGTCATCGGCCAGCTGCGGAACAAGCTGGGACACAACGCCGTGGCCATGCAGATCCCGCTTTCCCTGGAAGCGAACTTCCGGGGCGTGGTCGATCTCCTGCGGATGAAGGCCCTCCTCTTCGAAGGGGACAACGGCGAACAGGTCCGGGAGGTGGAGATTCCCGCGGAGCGTTTGGCCGAAGCCCGCCGGAAACGCGAAGAGCTGATCGACGCCGCCTCCATGTTCTCCGATGAGCTGACGGAGGCGATTCTCGAAGAAAAACCGATCCCGGTGGAACTGATCGTCGAGGCGGTCCGTCGGGGAACCCTCGCCCGCAAGCTGACGCCGGTGTTCATGGGTTCGGCCTACAAAAACAAAGGGGTCCAGCCCCTTCTCGATGCCGTGACGAGATATCTCCCCTGTCCTTCCGACATCGAAAACACCGCCCTCGATCTGGATCACGAGGAGATCCCCGTGGTGCTCCAGCCGGATCCGGAAAAGCCGATCGTTGCCCTGGCTTTCAAGCTTGAGGACGGTCCCTACGGACAGCTGACCTACATCCGGGTCTACCAGGGCGCCCTGGCGAAAGGCTCCGTGATCGTCAATACGCGCAACGGCAGGAAGACGAAGGTCGGCCGGCTGGTCCGCATGCACGCCGACCAGATGGAGGACATCGACGCGGTGTCGGCCGGCTACATCGGCGCCCTCTTCGGCATCGAATGCGCCTCCGGCGATACCTTCGTCTCTCCCGGGCTGAATCTGACCATGACCTCGATGTTCGTGCCGGAACCGGTCATTTCGCTCGCGATCTTTCCCAAGGACAACAAGTCCCAGATCAACATGTCCAAGGCCCTCAACCGCTTCACGAAGGAGGATCCGACCTTCCGCACCCACGTGGACGACGAGACCAGCGAGACGATCATCGAAGGGATGGGGGAGCTCCACCTGGAGATCTACGTGGAGAGGATGAAGCGGGAATATTCCGCCGAGGTGGAAACGGGAAAGCCCCGGGTCGCCTACCGGGAGACGATCACCCAGCGTGCGGACTTCAATTACACCCACAGGAAGCAGACCGGCGGCTCCGGCCAGTACGCCCGCGTCGCGGGCTTCTTGGAGCCCCTTGCCGACTCTCCGGTGGACTTCGTCTTTGACAACGAAGTCAAGGGAGGGGCGATCCCGACCCAGTTCATCCCCGCCTGCGAAAAGGGTTTCCGTCTCTGCATGGCCAAGGGGCCGAAGATGGAGTTTCCCGTCACGGGGGTGAGGGTCGTCATCAACGACGGGGCCTCCCATGCGGTCGATTCCTCCGACATGGCCTTTCAGGCGGCCTGCCGCGGGGCGTTCCGCGAAGGGTATCTCAAGGCCAAACCGGTCATTCACGAGCCGATCATGAAGGTCGTCGTGGAGACGCCGACCGAGTTTCAGGGGGCGGTGATGGGCCTGCTCAACCAGCGGCGGGGGATGATCGTCGGCGCCCAGGACGAAGGGGTGATGTCCGTGGTCGAGGCGCAGGTCCCGCTCGCAGAAATGTTTGGATTTTCAACGATATTGAGATCCGCGACCCAGGGGAAGGCCCAGTTCACCATGGAATTCGCCCTCTACCGGCAGGTTCCTCAGTCGGTCTCGGAAAAGATCGCGGAAGAGGTCGCGCTCCGCAAAAAGAGCGCGGCATGAAATCCGGCGGCGCCGTCTGCTGCCTGGCCCGGCCCGTCGGACAAATCCTCTCATACCCATACAGGACGCTAAAAATGCTGAAACAAGATCTGATCCTTCGCAATCCGCTCCGCCAGTTGGGCTTTGAAACGGAGGACATCCTCCCGGAAGGCGGCTTCGGCGCCGTCCTGGCCCATGCCGGCGTGGGGAAAACCGCCCTCCTCGTCCAGCTCGCCCTGAACGCGATGCTCCGCAACCGCAACGTCCTCCATGTGAGCCTGAGCGATCCCGTCCACAAGGTGACCCTCTGGTATCGGGAACTCTTCGACCATCTCGCCGACCGTTACGAGGCGACGCAGGTCAACCGGCTCTGGGAGTCCATCCTTCCCCACCGATTCGTCATGACCTTCCGCGTCGAGAGCTTCAGCGTCCCGAAACTGGAGGAGCGGCTGAGCGATCTGTCCGAACAGGGGATCTTCTCCCCGGAAATCCTGATCATCGACGGCCTTCACTGCGACGCCACCCATGAGGGCGACCTGACCGCCCTGAAAGCCCTGGCGGGCAGAAACCGGATGCGCCTCTGGTTCACCGTTCACACGCACCGCCATGAATCGCCGGGGAAGGATGGCTTTTCCGCGGGCTTTTCACCGGTTGCGGGCCTGTTCGATCTCGTCCTGGAACTCCAGCCCGAACATGCGGACATCCACATCCGCCTGCTCCGGGGATCCTCCGGCCACGCCGCCGCAGACCTGCTGCTGGATCCTTCGACCATGCTGATCAAGGACCGCGTCTGAACCACCCCTATTCACCCGATTCACCTTGACAATTCAAGCCGAATCCATTAGCTTGACGCCACATCGGACGGCAAAGGAGAAGGAAGATGATCGGAGTGCTGATCACCACCCACGGCAATCTGGGAAAAGAACTCATCCAGGCGGCGGAACTGATCCGCGGCAGCCTGAAGGGGATCATCTCCGTCTCCATCGACCAGACCAAAGGAATGGAAGAGCTGCAGAAGGAGATCAGCAGCGCGATCCGGAAACTGGATCGGGGGAAGGGGGTCCTGATTCTCACCGACCTGTTTGGAGGAACCCCGTCCAACATCTCCCTTTCGTTCCTGAAGGAGGGCAAGGTGGAGGTGATCACCGGCGTCAATCTCCCGATGCTCCTGAAACTGCCCGATATCCGGGAAGGGATGTCCCTGAAGGAATTCGCCCAGCAGATCAAGGATTACGGAATCAAGAACATCTCTCTCGCCAGCGAGATTCTCAGCAAGAAGGTCGGCGGATAGGTCATTGCGGGATTCGATGGATATCGCGCTCGTTCGGGTCGACAATCGGCTGGTCCATGGCCAAATCCTGGAGGCCTGGCTTCCCTTCCTGCAGGCCACCCGGATCGAGGTCGTCGATGACCAGGTGGC
>JBFYYH010000117.1:0-2715 GCA_041310125.1 Syntrophaceae bacterium
GGCAATGAACTGACGAGCGGGCGGACGCAGGACGCGAACTCCTCGATGATCGCCCGCGCCATGCAGGAGCAGGGCTGGCCCGTCGCGAGGATGATGTCCGTGGGCGACGATGCCGGGGAGATCCGGGATGCGCTCGAATATCTGCTCCGCCACGCCGCCGCGGTGGTCGTGACCGGGGGGCTCGGTCCCACGGCCGACGACATCACGACCGAGGCGGTCGCCCGGGCGTTCGGTCTGTCCCTGCGGATGGATGAAGCGGTTCTCGCGCATGTCCGGGGGCTCTTCGAGCAGCGCCGGCTTCCCTGGACCCAGAACAACGCCAAGCAGGCGCTCTTTCCCGAGGGGGCGGAGGTCATCGCCAATCCCGGGGGAACGGCGGCCGGTTTTGCCCTGCGTCGGTCGGGAAAGGTCGTCGCGGTCATCCCGGGCGTTCCCGGCGAGGCGCGGACGATGCTGGCGGAGGGGGTGATTCCCCTCCTGCGGGGGGCGTTTCCGGAAGCGGCCCTCCATGTGGAGACGGCCACCTTCAAGCTCTTCGGGATCTCCGAGGCTGCCGTGGACGCGGCAATGGCCGATGCGGACCTCGCGGCGCTCGGGGTCGAAATCGGCTTCTACCCCCATTTCCCGGAGAACCACATCGTCCTGACCGCGCGGGTGCGCTCCGCGGAGGAGGCCGCAGAAAGGCTCCGGGAGGGGGGCGCCCGGGTGGAGGCGAGGCTCGGGAAGTACCTCTTTGCCAGGGACGGGGAAACGCTCGAGGGGAACGTTTCCCGGCGGATGACGGAGAGGCGGATGACGATCGCTGTGGCGGAGTCCTGCACGGGCGGGCTGATCGCGGATCGGCTGACCAACATCCCGGGGAGTTCGGCGTTCTTCGAACGGGGGATCGTCTGTTACAGCAACGCCGCCAAGACGTCCCTGCTGGGCGTTCCGGAGGAGGTGATCCGGGAGCACGGTGCGGTCAGCGCCGAGACGGCCCGTCTCATGGCGGAGGGGGTCCGCAGGATTGCCGCGACCGATTTGGGGCTCTCCGTGACGGGGATCGCGGGCCCTTCCGGCGGGAGCGAAGAAAAGCCGGTGGGCACGGTCCATATCGCCCTGAGCGACGGAGAAACGACCTTTTGCCGCCAGCATGCCCTGCGCTGGGACCGCAGACGCAACAAGACCGGCGCCTCCCAGGCCGCCCTCCTTCTGCTCCAGCGCTACCTGAAGGGGGAGATTCGGAATGGCGGATGAGCAGCCGATCCGGACCTTTCTGGCACTCGATCCGCCCGAAGTGATCCTGCGCGAGGTCGCGATTCTCCAGGAACACCTGCGGAGAAGGCTTCCGGGGGATATCCGCTGGGTCCGGCCGGAGGGGATCCATCTGACCCTGAAATTCTTCGGCGACGTCTTCGGAAAGGAGATCGCGGGGATCTCGGAGGTCGTGAGGGAACAGGCGGCCAAGGCGGCGCCCTTTTCCCTTTCGGTAGGCGGGATCGGAGTTTTCCCTGATCCGCGCCGCCCCCGTGTCCTCTGGATGGGAATGCAGGGCGACGTGGAGAGGCTCTCTGCATTTCAGGGCGACCTGGAGCGGGCGCTCAAGGCGATCGGCTTCCCCGGGGAGGAGAGGACCTTCCGGCCGCACCTGACCCTGGGACGGTTTCGCTCTCCGGTGGGCTTGTCCGGCCTGGCGGGGGTCTTGGAAAAGGGCGGGGAATATGCGGCGGGGCGGTTCGTTGCCTCCGGGCTGTGCCTTTTCCGGAGTGAACTCACGCCCCGGGGGACGATTTACACGAGAATCGAACAGTTCCCCTTGGCGGGGAAGGACGGGGGGTAGGGCGGAGGGCCCGGAATGGGATCCAATCAGACAAGACCACGAACGGGGGTCAGGGAGGCGGTTATGGGAACGGATATGGACAGGGAAAAGGCGGTCGATCTGGCGATCACCCAGATCGAACGGCAGTTTGGAAAAGGGGCGATCATGCGGCTGGGCGGCGCGGAGATGATCTCCGACGTCCCGGCCATCTCGACGGGATCGATCAGCCTCGATATTGCACTCGGGACCGGCGGCGTTCCCCGGGGGAGGGTCGTCGAGATCTTCGGACCGGAATCGGGCGGGAAGACCACCCTCGCCCTCCACATCGTAGCCGAGGCCCAGAAGCAGAACGGCCTGGCAGCTTTCATTGATGCGGAGCACGCCCTCGATGTGACCTACGCGCGAAAAATCGGCGTGAACACGGACGACCTCCTCATCTCCCAGCCCGACACGGGGGAGCAGGCGCTCGAGATTGCCGAGACCCTCGTCCGCAGCGGGGCGCTGGATGTGCTGGTCGTTGATTCCGTGGCCGCCCTCGTCCCCAAGGCCGAGCTGGAGGGGGAGATGGGGGACGCCCAGATGGGGCTCCAGGCCCGGCTGATGTCCCAGGCACTGCGGAAACTGACGGGAAGCATCAGCAAGTCGAAAACCACCGTGGTCTTCATCAACCAGCTCCGGATGAAGATCGGCGTCTTCTTCGGGAATCCCGAGACGACCACCGGCGGGAACGCGCTGAAGTTCTACTCGACGATGCGCCTGGACATCCGGAAGGTCAGCGCGCTCAAGCTGGGGCAGGATGTGATCGGTTTCCGGACCCGGGTCAAGGTCGTCAAGAACAAGGTCGCCCCCCCCTTCCGGGAGACGGACTTTGATATCATCTTCGGCGAGGGGATCTCGAAGGAAGGCGACGTGATCGA
>JBFYYH010000118.1:0-2849 GCA_041310125.1 Syntrophaceae bacterium
CTGATGATACTGATTTCTTCGAACACATCGAAGAGTCTCCGCCAGTTTCCCACGCGCAGTCGATATGCTCGCTCGTGATTTGCTAGCCGCTTGACATTGGAACATGCTGGGAATTTGGATAAACCTCGCGAAGCCGTCAGAATGCGTTCCTGAATGCTACGTTCCCCAATCTTCTTAAGTTGCTTAAATGCCCTTTGCTGCCAGATGACGTCCATAGTGAATACGATATAACTATTTATAACCTAATGTCAAGAGAATAGTTGTTTTATATCTACGACGGGTGGGTTGGTCGTTAGTTGCTGCTTACGGTTTGTACTCAAGCATTTTCTTCAAGGTTGCCGATTTGTTGACTACAGGAAGAAAGGCGGATTGTTGTTGCCACCTACGAGTCAAGCCTACAGAAATTAACAATGTACTGTGAATGACGATTGAAGGGTGAGGCTGCGGATTCGGCGCATTGGCCGATATCCACAAGCCTCTGGTTGGCGCTTCTGGTCCTGATTCCAGATCAAATTCATCCTCCCAGTGCCACATCCAGGATCATCATCACCGCAAAGCCCGCCATGGTGGCCATGGTCACCAGGTCAATGTTTGCCTCGTTCCGCTGAGATTCCGGGATCAATTCTTCCACCACTACAAAAATCATTGCACCGGCAGCAAAGCAAAGTGCATAGGGCAGGATACTCTGCATGTGCAGGACAAAAGCGGCCCCGAGTATGCCTGCAATGGGTTCGACGATGCCGGACGCCTGCCCCATCAGGAAGCTCTTCGTCCGCCCCATTCCTTCTCTCCTCAACGGCAATGACACCGCCACCCCTTCAGGGAAATTCTGGAGGCCCATTCCGATTGCCAGCGCAATGGCCCCGCCCAGCGTGGCAGAAGAAAGATTGGCCGCCACAGCCCCGAAAGCAACGCCGACTGCAAGACCTTCAGGGATATTGTGCAATGTGATCGCAAGGACCAGCAGCGTGCTTCGCTGCCAGGATGTCTTGATCCCCTCGCTTTGCCCCATCGCCAGACCTGGATGAAGATGCGGGAGGACGAGGTCCGCCAATCTCATGAAGAGCCCGCCAACCATGAATCCGATGACGGCTGTCATCCAGGGGACTTGCCCCATCTGTTCTGCCATTTCGATGCCCGGTGCAAGCAATGACCAGAAGCTTGCGGCAATCATAACGCCAGCCGCGAAACCCAGCATCGAATCCATGAGTCTTGGCTTAACCGTCCTGGTGAAGAAGACGAGCGCCGCTCCCGCCGCCGTCACGCCCCACGTGAAGAGCGTGGCCATCAGCGCCTGCGTGATGGGACTGTATTGCTGGATGAAGTCGATCATCAGGTGTCTTGTGTTCATGCCCGCCTACCGGATGCCGGATTATAGGAAAACGGGATTTGTATTTCAATGAAATAATCACCCATTATCGGCCCAACTGCCGCCGGAAGTGTCCACAAGGGGGATCCGGGAAATCCTTCCCGTCAACGGGGCGACTCTCCAACGAATCCGCTCCAGGTTTCGGACTCGCCGACACGCTCGCCGTTGCCTTTTCGCCCGGCATCTGTTATGAACACATCACGGCGGATCATCCCGCCGGAAGCCCAGGATCAGGAGAAAGGCATGGCCAACCGCATCGAGATCGGGTTCAGGCAGGGGATCCGGGACGCCCTCGGGGAGAGGATCCGGGGGAGGATCACCGACCATCTGCGGATCCACGTGGATTCCGTCCGGACGTTCGAGGTCTACACCGTCGACGGCAGCCTCACGACCGGAGAACTGGAAGCGGCGGCCCTTGGCCCCCTCTCCGATCCGGTGATCCAGGAGTACGCGATCGACCGGGGGCTGGCCCGGGGATTCGACTGGCTCATCGAGGTGGGATTCCGCCCCGGCGTCACCGACAACGTGGGAAAGACCGCCGGGGAGGCGATCTCGCTGCTGACCGGAAAGCCGGTCCGGGTCTACACCTCCCGGCAGTATGCGATCACGGCGATCCGCGACCGCTGCGCCCTTGATCTCCTCACCCGGGCGGATGCGGAGCGGATCGCGTCGGAGCTCCTGGCCAACGAACTGATCCAGCGCTGCGAGATCCTCGACGGGCAGACATGGGATCCGGCCAAAGCGGTCCAGGCCTATGTTCCCCGGGTCGCCGGGGAGGACCGCCCCCATACGGAGGAGATCGACCTGGACGTCTCCGACGGCGAACTCGTCCGGATCAGCAACGGGCGCGTCCTCGCCCTGACCCTCGAGGAGATGCGGATCCTGCGGGACTATCTGAAGCGCGAAGCGGTCCTCGCCCGGCGCGAATCCGTCGGCCTCGGCGCCCGGATGACCGACGCGGAGCTGGAGTGCCTCGCCCAGACCTGGTCAGAGCACTGCAAGCACAAGATCTTCAACGCCCGGATCGTCTATGACGACGGGGCCGGAACCGTCCGCGAGATCGACTCCCTCTTCGACTCCTGCATCAAGCGCTCGACCCGCGAGATCCGCGCGCGGATGGGAGAAAAGGACTGGTGCCTCTCCGTCTTTTCGGACAATGCCGGGATCATCCGCTTCAACGCCGACTGGAACCTCGTCTTCAAGGTGGAGACCCACAACTCCCCCTCGGCGCTCGACCCCTACGGCGGGGCGCTCACCGGGATCGTCGGCGTCAACCGCGACCCCTTCGGCTGCGGCCGGGGGGCGAAGCTGATCTTCAACACGGATGTCTTCTGCTTCGCGCCGCCGACCTATGACCGGCCCCTGCCGAAGCGGATCCTCCACCCGCGGCGGATCTACGAGGGGGTCCGGGAGGGGGTGGAGCACGGCGGGAACAAGAGCGGCATCCCGACGGTGAACGGCTGCATCGTCTTCGACGAGC
>JBFYYH010000119.1:0-9854 GCA_041310125.1 Syntrophaceae bacterium
TGCCCCGCGGCCCGTCCGAATCTCCGCAAAGACCGGGGAGGGAATCGAACATCTCGAGGAGGCCCTGCACGGCCTCGTCCTGGGCGCGCCGGAGGCGGAAGCGCCGGAGGCAATGGTCGCCGACCTCCGCCAGCAGGCTTCCCTCGAAAAGGCGGCGGAAAGTCTCGCGCGCGCCCGCGACGGCCTCGCCGGCGGACTTCCTGCGGAACTCATCGCCCTGGAGATCCGCGACGCGCTGGACGCGCTGGGGGAGATCACCGGAAAGACGACGCCCGAGGAAATCCTCGAGCGGATCTTCGCAAACTTCTGCCTCGGGAAATAGGATCTTCCGACTCCCGGATCCACTTCCCGGCGTCGTGGGGCTGTCACGGGGCTTGAAACATCCTCCCGATCATAGTATTCTTTGCGACATGGAAGATTGGATCCCGGAGGCGCATCATGAGAAGAATCCCCCTGCTGCTTACACTGGTCGTCCTGATCCTGTTCCCGGCCTCTCCCGGCCTTTCTGCGGGAAAATGCGTGCAGACGGAGGGCGAGGCGGCAATCGTCGAGAAGGACGTCCCCTCCGCGAAGACCGAGGCGGTCGCCCGGGCGAAATGGGCGGCCATCGAGCAGACGGTGGGGGCAGAGGTCCAGTCGGGAAGCATCGTCCAGGGGTTCGTCCTCGTGGACGAGATCATCAAGACCCAGGCGGCCGGCGTCGTGAAGAGCTGGCAGCTCCTCTCGGCCGAAGAACGGGCCGAGACGGTCCTGGTAAAGATCCGGGCCTGCGTGGAGCCGAAGCTCGCCCAGGAGGCGGTCTCTTCCCTTTCCCTGAACAACGGCATCGCCGTCTTCGTCCCGGCGCGGAAGCCCGCGGCCGGCGAGACCGCTGAATTCGAAGAGACGAACATCCTCTCGGAAACCCTGATCGGGAGGCTCACCGAACAGGGCTACCGGGTGGTCGACGTCGTACCGACCCGGGCGGCCGACGCCGCGGAGATCGAAAAGGCGATGAAGAGCGGCAGCACCCTCACCCTCCGCAGCCTGATGTACCGGTTCCTCTCCAATGTCCTCCTCATCGGGAAGGTCGACTATGCCGTCTCCACGAAAAAGGGGGAGGACATCGGCTACGGCCTCTCCATGCCCTTCAACCATGTGACCGTCCGGATGACCCACCGGATGGTCGCACGCGACAGCGCGACGGGGAACACGGTGGTCCTGGCGGCCGGGACGGAGCAGGCCCGGGGGATCGCCCGCAGCGTCGAGGACGCGGCCGCCGAAGGGATGAAGAACCTGGCGGGGAAGCTCGCGCCCGCCGTGATTGAAAAGGTCGCCTCCTTCATCCGCGGAAACGTGAAGAAGGTCGCCATCCGGGTCAAAGGGGTAACCGATCTCGACACGAACAGTGAGATCAAAGGGATGCTCCGGCAGATCGTCTGGGTGACGGAGGTGGAGGAGAAGCGGATGGGGGAATTCACCGTCGGATACCCGGAGAACCCGCTCTACCTGGCCAACAGCCTCCGCCAGAAGGGGCGCTTCCGGGTGGTCGATTTCACCCCGCTCGCCCTTACCCTGGAGTGGAGGTAAGGCCGCCCGCGCCAGCCGGGGGCGGGATGCGGAAGACGCCGGATCAGCCAGGGAGAAAGGCGCGGCAGAAAACTCAGCGGGACTCTTCTTCCAGTCCTTCCAGAAAAGCCAGGACATTTCTCCCGAGGACCCGGTGGTTGTAGCCGCCCTCCAGCACGGCGAAACAGCCGCCCCCGTTGTTCACGGCGGCCTCCCGCACCATCCGCCCCATTTCGCGGTAGTCCCCGGTCGTCAGCAGGCCTCCCCAGTCCTCCACGTGGTGGTCGAAACCGGCGGAGACGCCGATGAGGTCGACCTTTTCCTTCGAGAGGGCCTGGAAAACCTCAAGGAGATAGCCGTTGCGGTCCGGCGAGGAGGGGTTGCAGATCGTCGCGTATCCCCGCTTCCCCAGGATGTTCACCGTTCCGTCCCCGAAATGGAGGTCAAAGTCGAGGACGAAGGCCCTTTCGATCCGCTTCTCCCGGCGCAGCTTCTCCAGCGCCACGGCCATGTTGTTGAACCAGCAGAAGCCCCACGAGCTGTCCGCCGAGGCGTGGTGGCCGGGCGGCCGGATCAGGGCGAAGCAGGGCTCCGAAAGGCCGATCTCCGCCGCCCGGATCGCGCCCCCCGCGGCAAGGGCGGCGATTCCGTAAAGACCCTCCCGGCGGACCCGCTCGATGTGGGCGCGGGTGTGGACGGAAGCGATCTCCTCCTCGGCGGCAGGGACCGCCTCGATCCAGACCGCCCGCTCCGCGACCGCCCGCTCCACCGCCTCCATCCGGCCGGCCTCGGCCGCCGGGTCGAACGTGTAGGACGGCCGAAAATCCTCGTGAAAGACCACCTTCATCTTCGCTCCTCCTCACCATAGACCCGTGTCTTCGAACCTCCCCCGCGCATCCCCCGCCGCGCTCGGCGGAAGAGCACCCCCGCGTGCTGCGGCCCGTTCAGGGCCGGTCCGCGGGATGGATGAACCCGATCTGCGCGAGCAGCGCCCGGGTGGTTTTCGTGGCGGCCAGCTTCCCGAACTCCTCCGGAGACACCCAGCGGGCATCGAGGGCGTCGTCGTTTCCCCGCACCTCGCCGCCCAGGTCATCCGCCGCGAAGTCCACGACGACATAGTGAAAGCGGACCCGTCCCTCCTCATCGCGGTGGACCATGTCGCCCACGTACACAATCTCGCCGGCGCGGACGCGGATGCCCGTCTCTTCCAAGATCTCCCGCTCCGCGGCCGCCCGCAGGGTCTCCCCGAGCTTGAGCCCCCCGCCCGGAATCGCCCACAATCCTTCGTTGGGCGGCACGCCCCGCCGGACGAGGAGGACCCGCCCCTCCCGGAGGACGACCGCCCCCACGCCAACCCGCGGGCTATCCGGATATTCGCGGTTCGCCATAGACCGCCTTCTTCCCTTCCCTGTTTTGTCTGAACCCGCCCCAAAGGGGAAACAGCCCTCCTGTCTTGGATTTCTTCAGGAGGCTTGGTCGCCCCATCGAAAAGCAGGAATCAGCCCTCGATCTGGAAGTCGAAGCGGGAGGTGGCCGGGGTTCCGCTCCCGCCGTTGAAAATCCGCTCGACAAAGGTCACGCGCCCGTTCCGGTCGATCGTCAGGACCGTCGAGGAGCGGGTGCCGTAGACCGGGCTCTCGATGAAGATCGGCGAGAGGATCCGCTCCCACTCCAGCCCGACCCCCGTCTCCGGGAGCTGCGCGTCCTGCGGCCGCGACCGGTCGGAGAGCAGTTCGAACAGCGCCTCCGTCTCAGGTTGTCCAGCCCCCTCGAGAAGCGCCCTCAGGCCGCTTTTCCCCTTTTCCACCTTTGGCCAGGGGGTGTCGAGCAGCCGGTTGCTCAGGCCGTGGATCCCAGGCTCCACAGCGCTCCGTCCGCCCCGGTTCGAGAAACAGTGGAGCGCGGAGGCGTCCCCCAGAAGCAGGCTGAAACCGTTGTATCGGTCCGCCATGGGCGCGAGCCGGTTGAGATAGGTTTCCGGGGTATCATGGCCGCCGAGATAGCCGCTCACCAGATGCCCCCGGGAAGGGACGCCGCTGCGGAGGCTCGCCGGATCCCGGTAGTTGGTCAACGCGGCCAGCCGTCCCGTCCCGGTGATCCCGAGCCAGGTGCCCCCTTCCCGGAGATCCCTCCCGGCGAAAAACCCTGGCTCCTCCCAGAAGGAGGCCGGCGCCGAGGGCCGCTCGTAGAACTCGTCCCGGTTGGCCGCCAGAATCAGCGGAAAATCTGCATGCATTCTCCAGGCAAAGAGGATCAGGCACATCCGGACGTCCCCCGCCTGGCCTGCTCCAGGATCCTTCCCATAACCCTTCCCGCGGAGGCGTGGATGACCACATCCGCCATCGGATCCGCCTGCGTGGGGGTGAGGTTGACGATGACGAGCCTCGCCCCCGCCTGCTTCGCGTAGAGGGGCATGTAGGCCGCCGGATAGACGACGAGCGAAGAGCCGACGACAATCAGCAGGTCGCAGAGGCTTGCCTGCCGGGTCGCCTCCGCGAGGGTCTCTTCGGGGAGGGCCTCCCCGAAGAAGACCACGTCCGGCTTGAGGATCCCCGAACAACGGCGGCAGTCCGGGACATCCCCCTCCGCGCCGTAGTCCCGGAGAATCTCCTCCAGGGGCCAGCGTCCCCCGCAGCCCAGGCAGCGAAACCACTTCAGATTTCCGTGCAGTTCGTGGACCCTGCGCGGGTCGTTTCCCGCCTTCTGGTGGAGGTCGTCGATGTTCTGGGTAATGACGCAGTTGAGCTTTCCCAGCGCCTCCATCTCCGCGATGGCCCGATGGGCGGCATTGGGAAGGGCGTCCCGGAGCAGGCCGCCGGAAAGGAGGAAGCGCCACTGTTTGCGGCGGGTTTCCGGGCTCGAGAGAAAGCGGTCGATGGTGAAATCCTCCGGGTCGAAGCGGGACCAGAGTCCACCAGGGCCGCGAAAATCGGGGATCCCCGATTCGGTGCTCACCCCGGCGCCCGTAAAGACGACGATCCCCTTCGCCTCCGCGATCATCCTCGCGACCCGTTCGATCTTCTCTTCCACCGCCGGCTCCATGCCCCTTCCCCTCAGCGGATCGCCGCCCCCGCTTCTCCCGGAGCGGGATGGCTGCACTATAGCCGAACCCCCCGCAAAAGACAAAACGAAAACCGCTCCGCGAATGGTATCCAAGAGACCCTTGAAAATCTTGATCCGTGATGTGCGCTGGACATTTTTCGCGCTTGAAGGGATCCGACTTTCAAGTCGCGCAAGGGTTCAATCTGTGAATCGGCGGTTCACCTCCGCAAAGCGTCCGGAATCGTCACGGATATCCGCTTGACACGCCGCGAACCTTTTGCGTATAGTCAAATCGTTCCCAGAGGTTCCCGGCATCCCGGACCGATCAACCCAACCGGCCCCCTCCCGGCGGGGGGAAAGAAAGACCGCGACATGATCGAAAGCGCCCTGGCGATATTCAGCACTTTCAGGATCTCCGATCTGCTGGATATCGCCATCATCTCGATCATGATCTCCGCGCTTCTGATCTGGTTCAAGGACCGCGCAACCCGCTTCGTTTTTCTCGGCGTCGTCCTGCTGGGGATCGTCTATCTCCTCGCCCGTTTCTTCCAGCTCTACCTGACCACCGTCGTGCTTCAAGCCTTCTTCGCGATCCTCCTCTTCGTCCTGGTCGTCATCTTCCAGGAGGATCTCCGCCGCTTTTTCGAGCGGCTTGCCCTTCTGGGCCGCTTCCGGAAAAGGGTCTTCACCCCGGACACCTACAACCAGAGCGCGGAGATCATCGCCGAAACCACCGCGGACCTCGCCCGCAAACGGATCGGCGCACTGATTGTCATCCAGGGGGAAGACCCGCTCGACCGTCACCTCAGCGGAGGCAGCCATCTCGACGGCCTGCTCAGCCAGTCGCTCCTGGAGAGCATTTTCGATCCCCATTCGCCGGGCCACGACGGTGCGGTCCTGCTCGAGGGCAACCGGGTGATCCGCTTCGGCTGCCACCTGCCCCTCTCGGCAAACGCGGCCCTCCACGGGAACCTCGGTCTCCGCCACACGGCGGCCCTCGGCCTTTCGGAGCGGTCGGACGCGATCTGCATCGTCGTTTCAGAGGAGCGGGGCACCATCTCCCTCGCGAGAGGGGAACGGATCGAGCAGATTCCCAACGCCTCGGCCCTCCGCGTCGAACTGGAGAGTTTCCTCGCGAAGAAGACCCCGCTCAGCAAGCCCAGACCCATCGTCGACTGGCTGAAGAAGAACCAGCGGGAAAAGGTCCTGGCGCTGGTTCTCGCCGGCATTCTCTGGGTCGCGTTTGGTTATCAGCGAGAGACGATCCGCCGGGAATTCGTGCTTCCCATCGAATATGTAAACGCCCCGGTGGAACTGGTTCTGGAGGAACCCAAGGTCACGGAGGTAAGGGTTCTGCTCTCGGGAACGTACCAGGCCTTCCAGCTCCTGAACGTGGAGAGGATCAAGATCGCGATCGACCTCTCTCAGATCCGGCCTGGAACCCAGGAGATCGCCCTGACGCGGGACATGGTGAAGACCCCCTCCAACCTTTCGGTCAGCAACATCACCCCGGGGCGGATCAATGTCGTCACCTCCCGCCTGATCCGGGTGACGGTTCCCATCGAGGTCCTCACGGAGAAAAAACCGCCCGACGGATTTTCGGTGGAGGGCATCACGGCCTCCCCGGCCGAGGCGCAGGTCCTCGTACCCCAGAAGCTCCGCGGGAAGCGGATCCGGATCATGACCGAACCGATCGACCTCTCCCTCCTGGACGTTCAGAGCATCTTTACCCCGTCCCTGAGGTATCCGCCGGATATCCAGTTTTCAGGGGGAAAGGCCCCGGTGGTTCGGGTGGTCGTCAAGACCGCCAAGGAAACGACACCTCCACCCCCGCGCCGGTAAGACCGACGAAATCTTCCCCCGTGGCGCCGCCGGAAATCAGCGGAAAGACTCTTTCCGGATTCCGTATTTTTTCATCAGTTTGTGGATCTGGCGGACCGTAACACGGGCGCTCTGCGCCGTTCGGTTGATCCTCCCCCCGTTCTCGGCCAATACTTCCTGCAGATAGTCCTTCTCGGCCTCCTCGACCGCCCTTTTCCGAACCTCCTTCAGCGTCCGTTCCGGAAGACCGGCGGCGTCCTCTTCCGCGGAAGGCGCGTCGGCAAAGAGCTCCGCGGGAAAACTCGCCGGGGTCAGGACCGAAGAGGTCTCCAGGATGAAGGCCCGCTCGACGAGGTTCTGGAGTTCGCGAATGTTCCCAGGCCAGGCATAGCGCCCGAAGGCCTCCATCACCTGAGGGTGGACATAGTGGATCCCCCGGTGGTTGAAGCGGTTCATCTGCCGGAGAAAAATCTCCGTAAGCTGGGGGATGTCCTCGCGGCGTTTCCGGAGCGGCGGGATCGCGATGGGAAACACGTTCAGGCGGAAATAGAGATCGCTGCGGAAGAGCCCCCTCTCCACCATCAGCCCCAGGTCCATATTGGAGGCGGCGATGATCCGCACGTCGGTTTCGATGAGGGCCTCTCCCCCGACCCGCTGAAAGGTCCGTTCCTGGAGAACCTGGAGGAGCTTGACCTGGGCGGCGGGGGTGATCGTCCCGATCTCGTCGAGGAAAAGGGTCCCCCGGTGGGCGAGCTCGAACTTGCCCAGCTTCCTGCGGACGGCCCCGGTAAAGGCCCCCTTCTCGTGTCCGAAGAGCTCGCTCTCCAGGAGCGTGTCGGGGATGGCGCCGCAGTGGACATCGATGAACTGCATCCGCCGCCGGTTGCTGTGCCGGTGGATCAGCTTCGCGAGAATCCCCTTGCCGGTCCCGGTCTCCCCGGTGAGCAGGACGGTGCTTTTGGTGGGCGCCACGAGGCGCACCTGCTCGAAAACGGCCTGCATGCCAGGGTTCTTCGTCTGGACGATCTCCTGGGAGTCGGATTGCCAGAAGCGATCCCTCAGGTAGTCCAGCTCCGACTGCGCCCGGACGCTCTCGTGGATGCTCTCCGTCACGTACCGGATCTCGTCGAGGTTCAAGGGATAGGTGATGTAATTGGCGGCGCCCGCCTTCACCGCCTCCACCGCCTCGCGGATCCGCTCCGGCGGGACCATGACGATGATCTCGGCCGCGGGAAAGGGCTGCCGGAACCCCTGAAGCGCCCCCGCCGGCTCGCCGACCGCCCCTCCGGCCTCCTCCAGCAAGGCGAGGTCGATGAAGGTGAACTCGTACCGCTTCTTGCGGAAGAGTCGGAGGCTCTCTCCGGGAGTGGCGGCCGTGTCCACCTGGAAGGACCGGCGAAAGGCGGAACGGATGCTCTGTGCGACCGCAAGGTCCGGGGTCGCCGCAAGGATGGTTTTCATGGGCCCTCCGGAAGAAATCGGCTCATCCCGGACGCATCCCGGGACGCGTGATTTTCTCCGCAATTCCAACCGGCTTGTCAAGGGAAAAAGCGCGTTTGCTTCCCCTTTCGTCCGACATTTTCGTTGTGTTTCCCGAGTCGATGGGCTACAGTACCGCCGATCGCGGGTCCGGAGTTCCCCCGCCCCGGCGCGATCCGTCCGAAACCCGAGGAGAGGGGAGATGTCCAGGAACACCCGCAGAAGATCCGCCAAAACCGGCCTCCCGCCCGGATCCCTGATCCATATCGGGGAAAGGCATGCGGAAAAGGCGAAGATCACCCTCTGCCGGTACGGCGAAGCCCTTTTCGAGGAAAAGGAGATCTTCGAGCTGAAGGATACGCTGCCCCTCCGGGAAGGGGAGACCGTCACCTGGCTCCACATCGACGGCCTTCAGGATGTCCGCCTGCTGGAACGGATGGGCGCGGTCTTCGGCCTCCACCCGCTGATCATCGAGGATATCCTGAACACGGACCAGCGCCCGAAGAGCGAGGACCACGGCAGTTACCTCTACTGCGTCCTGAAGCTCTTCCATGAAAATGCGGGCGGCGGGCTCGTTCCCGAGCAGATCAGCATTGTCCTCGGCCCGAACTGGTTGATCTCCCTCCAGGAGAAAGAGGGGCACCTCCTCGACCCCGTCCGTGACCGTCTCCGCACCGGAAAGGGACGCATGCGCAAGGAGAAAGCCGATTACCTGGCCCATGCCATTCTGGACGGAATCGTCGACAGCTACTTCCTCATCCTCGACCACGTCGGGGAGAGGATCGAAACCGCGGAGGAGGCGCTGATCGGGCAACCGTCGCCCGAGACCCTCCGCTCGATCCAGACCCTCAAGCGGGAGATGATCCTCCTCCGGAAGTCGGTCTGGCCCCTGCGGGAGATGATCGGCGGCCTCAGCCGTTCGGGCTCCGCGCTGATCCGCGAGGCGTCGCTCCTCTATTTTCGCGACGTGCACGACCATGCCGTCCAGGTGATCGATACCCTCGAAACCTATCGGGATACGCTCTCCGGAATGCTGGACATCTACCTCTCCACGGTCAGCAACCGGATGAACGAAATCATGAAGGTCCTGACCGTGATCGCGACGATCTTCATGCCGCTGACCTTTCTGGCCGGGGTCTACGGGATGAACTTCCGCTACATGCCGGAGCTGGAATGGCCCTGGGGATACTCCGCCCTCTGGGGGGTGATGCTCCTCGTCGCGGGGGTCATGCTGTTTTACTTCAAAAAGAGAAAATGGCTCTGAAGCCATGAAAAAAGGATTCAAACTCAAGGAGGTTTAAGATGGCGGTTTTCGAAGCGGGCGACATCGTCGAAGTGGCGGTCCGGATCGAGGAGAACGGGGCGAACTTCTACCGGTACGCCGAACAGCTGGCCGGCCGGGAAGAGGTGAAGGCCCTCTTCCGGCACCTGGCCGATGAAGAGGTGAAGCATCAGCGGACCTTCACGGAGATCCTGGCCGGCATGGAGAGGAACCTCCCTCCCGAAGGCTACGACGGGGAGTACGCCGGCTACCTCCACAACTACGTGGACAACAAGCTCATCTTCACGGCGGAGGCGTTCGCCAGGGAGATGACCCAGATCCGGGACGAGGCCTCCGCCCTCGATTTCGCCATCCGCCGCGAGCTGGACTCCCTCCTCTACTACCGGGAGATCCGGGAATTCCTCCCGGCGGACCGGCGGTCCGCAATCGACCGGATCATCGCCGAGGAGAAGGCCCATTTCACGCGCCTCTCGGAGATGAAAAAGAGGCTCGCCTGCTGAAGAGCGGGGCGTCCGCTTTTCCCGACCCCGCCCCGATCTTCCACAAGGGGATGGACGGAGGTTCCGGCTTGCCCGCCCAACAGCAATCCGAAGCGGGGAGCGGGCTTTCCGGCAGGAGAGAAACCGGTTTTGAAACGCGGTCCGGAAACCCTTCACAGGATTGGTTTGCCGGGCGCCGCGAC